>JAUSJX010000043.1 GCA_030647435.1 Candidatus Rokuibacteriota bacterium | reverse complement strand
GCGCAGCGCGCCCCGGAGCTTGTTCACCACGAGGGTCGCCAGCGCGTCGCCCTCGATGTCCTCGGCGATGATCAGGATCGGCTCGCCCGTCCGGGCGACCTGCTCGAGCAGCGGCAGCAGGTCTTTCATGACGCCGATCTTGCGGTCGCTGATCAGGATCACCGCTTCCTCGAGCACCGCGTCCATCTTCTCGGGATTGGTGATGAAGTAGGGCGACAGGTAGCCGCGCCCCCCCCCTGCACCCGCGCCTTGACCGCGAGCCCGCGGCGGCGCAGCTTAGGTGGGGGCCAGCGGGCGCTCGTGACGCC
The DNA here is from genome assembly GCA_030647435.1 of Candidatus Rokuibacteriota bacterium. Lineage (NCBI taxonomy): Bacteria > Candidatus Rokuibacteriota > Candidatus Rokuibacteriota bacterium. Next base: position 36,475 of record JAUSJX010000043.1, on the reverse strand, counting down.
GACCCGCGCCTTCGCCCCCTCGCACGCGCCGTTCCAGGCCCGGAACCCGGCTCTATCCGCGCTGTGAGCAGGGGGTCCGTGGCTGATGATGGCCTTTATGTTTCCTTCTATGCTCCTTCTGGCGCGGGCGACACTCGGTCGTGTCGCTGGTGAGCAATCTCTCCTATCGCCGGAGCCTGCGGGCCAATCACAGGGCCTATCACCAGTTCACCCTGGCGCAGGAGCAAGATCGTCATCGCGTGGCTATGCACTGACGTGCATGGCGTCGCGACAGCGCTCACCGCCGGCTAGGGCTGCGCACCGCCATTGCCCCGCCAGTTTTTCGTGACCTGCCCCCAGGTGAGGCATCAGCTTCGTGAAGTGAGGTGCCGAAATGAACGTAGATGGAGAGCACGAACAGCAGCAAGCCGCCGGCGACCTGAAAATCTCCGACCGTCACCCCGAGAAAGTACAGGACGGCGTCGCCAATCAGCAGGAAGCCGAGCCCGACCGCCGCTGCCGTCAGCGTCGCTTCGAGCACGAGCCGGCGCCGTGCAGCCTCATCGAGCGGCATACCGATCCCAAGATAGATCGGCACCAGAGCCACGACGTCCACGGCCACGAACAGCGGGATGAAGGCGAGCAGAAAGTCGTGCAGGGGCCTCAACGGCACAGCCCTAACACCTAGGGCTGCTTATCGGCTGAGCAATTTCTCGCCGTTGCATGCGTAACCTGTAGCTGCGAAAGGAACTCGTCCTTCCTCATTCAGATCCTCCACGAGGTTCGCCCCCTGCCACAGACATTCCCGCAAACGAACTGCCAGATCACCCGCGCCAGGTTATGCCCGGCCGCCCTTCACCAAAGGCACTCCGGGCTGGACACCAAGGTCAGCCTCGGCTGCTGCGACGGCTTCCAGGCCGCGCACCACCGCGTCTGGATTCAGCGAGATGCTGGTGATCCCTCTCCCCACGAGGAATCGAACCATGTCGGGATAGTCGCTCGGCGCCTGGCCGCAGATCCCCACCTTCCGCCCTGCCCGCCGCGCCCCGTCGATGATCGCGCCGATCGCGCTGAGCACGGCGGGGTTGCGCTCGTCGAACTCGGGCGCGACCAGCTCCGAGTCCCGGTCCACCCCCAGCACCAGCTGGGTGAGATCGTTTGACCCGATAGAGAAGCCGTCGAACAGGGCGGCGAATTCGTCGACCAGGATCGCGTTGGAGGGGATCTCGGCCATCACGTAGACCTCGAGGCCGTTCTCCCCACGCGTGAGCCCGTCGGCGGCCAGCAGCTCGAGCACGCGCTGGCCTTCCCGAGGCGTTCGGCAGAACGGGATCATGAGCTTCACATTGGTGAGCCCCATCCGCTCGCGAACCCGGCGCAGGGCGCGGCACTCGAGCCCGAAGGCGTCCCGGTACCGCGGGTGCGCGTAGCGGAAGGCGCCCCGGAAACCGAGCATGGGATTGCCTTCCACCGGCTCGAAGTCCCGCCCTCCGAGAAGGCCCGCGTATTCGTTGGACTTGAAGTCCGAAAGGCGCACGATCACATCCTTGGGGTAGAAGGCGGCGGCGATGATCCCCACCCCTTCCGCCAGGCGGTCCACGAAGTACTCCCCACGATCCGCATATCCTTGGGTCAGCGCATCGATCTCCGCTCGAACCTTGGGATCGCGCACGCGCTCCGGGTAGAGGAGGGCGAGTGGGTGGGTGCGCACGAAGCTGCCGATGATGAACTCGATCCGGGCGAGCCCTACGCCGTCGTTGGGCAGCGTGGCCAGCCGGAAGGCCTCGCCCGGGTTGCCGACATTGAGCATCACCTTGGTCGCGGGTCTGGGCAGCGCCGCGAGGTCGACCTGCCGGCGTTCGAACGGCAGGGCCCCGCGATACACGGATCCGGTCTCCCCCTCGGCACAGGACACGGTAACCACCTGGCCGTCGCGCAACACCTCGGTGCCGTTGCCGGTGCCGACCACGCACGGCACGCCCAGCTCGCGGCTGACGATGGCCGCGTGACAGGTGCGGCCGCCACGGTCGGTCACGATGGCCGCGGCGCGCTTCATGATCGGCTCCCAGTCGGGGTCGGTCATGGAGGCCACGAGCACCTCGCCGGCCCGGAAGGCTTCGAGGTCGCGTGGGTCACGGAGGAACCGCGTCGGACCCACGCCGATACGCTGGCCGATGGCCGCCCCGCTCGCCAGCCGCTCAGGCGCGATCCCGGGTTGCAGCGAGAAGACCTCGATCACGGCCCGCCGCTCGGCGCGGTGCACCGTCTCGGGTCGTGCCTGGAGGATGTAGAGCCGGCCATCATCGGCATCCTTGGCCCACTCGATGTCCATGGGGAGCGACCGCCCAACCTTGCGCGAGTAGTGCTCCTCGATGGCCACCGCAAAGCGGCCGAGTTCCAACACCTCGCTATCGGTGAGGCTCGCCAAAAGCTGCGCTTCCACCGGTACCTCTGCACGCTCGGCTTGCCCGCCGACTCCCGCGATGAGCTTCCACGTCTTGCGGACGATCTTCCGTCTGAGCAGGGCCTGGTGGCCGGTGCGAAGCGTCGGCTTGAAGATCAGGAACTCATCGGGATCGAGCTGCCCCTGCACCACCGCCTCCCCCAGCCCGAAGGCCCCGTTGATGAGCACCACGTCCGGGAAGCCACTGTCCGGATCCACCGTGAACATGACGCCCGAGGAGGCACGCTCCGAAGCCACCATTTTCTGTACCGCGACCGACAGCAGCACGCTCAGGTGGTCGAACCCGTTCTGGATGCGGTAGACGATGGCCCGGTCGGTGAAGATCGAGGCAAAGCAGCACCGACAGGCGGCCAGGAGCGCCGCCTCCCCGCGGACGCCCAAGTAGCTCTCGTGCTGGCCGGCGAAGCTCGCCTGTGGAAGGTCTTCCGCGGTCGCGCTCGACCGGACCGCCACGGCGGGTAGATCAGACCCGTACTCGCGCGCCAGGGCCCGGTAGGCCGCGATGACGTCTTCCTCGAGGCCCGGCGGCAGTGCGGCCGCCTCTACGAGTCCGCGCAGCTCCGCGCCGGCAGCGGCCAGGGCCGCCACGTCCTCGCCCGTCACTCCCTTGAGAATCGTGGCAACGCGCTCCCGGAGACCGTTGGCGTCAAGCAGCGCCCGGTAGGCCTCGGCCGTGATAGCAAACCCGTCGGGACCGCGCACCCCCGCAGCACCCAGCTCACCGTAGAGCTCCCCAAGCGAGGCGGTCTTCCCGCCGACGAGCGGAACGTCGGCCAGCCGGATATCCCGAAACCAGCGAATGTAGGAGATCATGACAGCATTTTCTCCTTGCCCAGTGTACTCAGAACCTGAGGCGCGGGCCACCGGCCGAGCCGGCTGGCTGCTGGCCGGGAGCGGTCACGCCCGTGATGACTTCCTGTTGTTCGTCGAGTGCACCCTCCAGCACCTCGGTGAAGGAACCGTCGGTAATGCCAAGCCTGCGGCGCCCGACGTGAGGCTTCCCGCCGGGGCCGAGCAGCCAGACCCGGCCTCAACTGGCCGGAGGAGCCCCTGGCATCAGGTGGCTGGTTGCATTTCCAAATCGTGCCCAGGATTTGAACCAGCGATAGCGTAGGACTTCGCGCTCGGAGGCCTCTCTGCTTCAGTGCGCGAGGCTCGACACGGTGTCATCTCCCGGAGCCTTCCCCACCTCGTCACCCGCGTACGGCGCCACCCTTCTGCGTCTCCTATGCAGGGCAACGACGACCTCCGGCTCCTCGGCCTGCAAGAACCCTTTCACGAGATCCACTGGAGGGCCCCCGGTAGGAGGACGCCCGGTCGGAACCCCCTGTCGACGCCCTCCCCCAAGGGCACCCCCGTGACGTCCCCAGCAGTGGCCTCACCGGTTTAGACAGAAAAAGAGCTGTCGTTAGATGTTGAACTGCGATGCACGGTGTTCCACGGCGGCGTGCGTGCGGCCCTTCTCACGCACGCAACGCACGACGCGGTGGGACACCCGTGTGTCATCCTACGCTGCCTCTTTCAGCTCGTGCGTTCCGAAGTACATCTCGTCCGGTGTTCGATATTCGAGGCTCTGATGCGGCCGGTGTGCATTGTAGAACTCGACGTAGCACGCACGCGCGACTGTCACCTCCCGGGGAGTCTCGTAGGCGTGGAGGTAGATGCTCTCGTACTTCACGCTCCGCCACAGCCGCTCGACGAACACATTATCGATCCAGCGCCCCGTGCCGTCCATGCTGATGCGAACGCCCTTGGTGTCCAGAACCGCGGTGAAGTCCCCGTCGGTGAATTGGCTGCCCTGGTCGGTGTTGAAGATCTCGGGGGTGCCGTAGCGGTGCAGCGCCTCTTCCAGCGCCTCGATGCAGAAATCGGTGGCAAGGGTGTTGGAGACCCGAAAGGCGAGCACCTTGCGGCTGTAGAGATCCAGGATCGCCACCAGGTAGGCAAAGCCCTTGGCCATGGGCAGATAGGTCACGTCGGTGGCCCAGACCTGATTGGGCCGCTCGATGACGACATCGCGAAGCACGTACGGGTGATCCGGTGGCCCTTGTCCGGGAGGCTGGTTCGCTTCGTGCGGTAGCTCGCCTCGATTCCCATCAGGAGCATGAGGGTCCCCACATGGCGGCGCCCCACGGCGACGCCCTCGCGCTGGAGCATGCGGGCAAGGCGTCGGGCACCGAGGAAGGGATGGGTCAGGTGCAACTCGTCAATCCTGCGCATGATGGAGCGCGTGCTGTCCCGGTCGATGAGCGCTTTGCGCTCGGCAGCCCGAAGCGGCCGAGCGCACCGGCCAAAACATCACGCTCCATGGTGAGTTCCCCCACCTTGGCGCGCAGATCCCGGATGTGGCGCTCGGCGTTCTTGAGTACCGGATGTCCGTTGTCGAATACCTCGCTCAGGTGCTCAAGCACCTGCGTGCGCCAGGCGGCGATTTGGGTGGCGTGTACGCCGTGGCGTGATCCAAGTTCGGCCAGCGTGGCATCGCCCCGTAGCGCTTCCAGGGCAACCCGGGCCTTGCACTTCGATGCGTGGTTCCTGCGTGAGCGTTTCATGGTTGCTACTCATTTGCATTGACATTGTCGCCGTTACGATGGAGCAGTTCATCCACTCAACGCAGCTCGAATGTTTGTCCAAAAAAGCGCGGCCATCTCTGTTCTGCGTGGCGCGGCGGTACGCCCGGATGCGGAACGGGTTCTCACCCTTGAGCTCCAGGACGTCGGCCATGAGCTCGAACTACCGCGCGACCTCGAAATTCTTTACTTGACGGGAGATGCGGCATGAGCGGTGCCGGATCGAAACGTAAAGGAAATTGGAAGCTTGGACCGCGTCACCTCCCCGCCGGCAACCCGACCCACGAGGCGCAGGCACCTCGAATGGGTCGGCCGTGCCCCGCGACACGAGGTACCCTTGCACGAGCGCGCGGCGCCGCCGCGCGAGCGGATTCCGATACCACTTCGAGCGGTCAGGAGGTGTACATGTCGAACCGGAGCACGCGTGACGTGCCCGGGCGCCGCTACGTCGCGGGACTCGCTGCGCTCTTCGCTGTCATCTGGCTCCTCCTGGCCATCCGGCCTCGCCACCGCGCGGACTGGGCGCTCGAGAACGCGCTGGTCGTGCTTGCCGTGCTCGTCCTCGCCCTGGCGCACCGGCGCTTGGCGTTGTCCCACCTGTCGTACACCCTGATCTTCGTGTTCCTCTGCTTCCACGTGATCGGCGCGCACTACACCTACTCCGAGGTTCCGTACGACGCCTGGGCCACCGCGCTCACCGGCCGGAGCCTCAACGCGGCACTCGGCTGGCAACGGAACAACTTCGACCGCATCGCGCACTTCATCTACGGGCTTCTCCTGACGTATCCGGTCCGGGAGGTCGTCATTCGCGTGACGGGGCTGCGCGGGTTCTGGGGGTATTTCCTGCCGATGGACCTGACGATCTCGAGCTCGGCCAGCTTCGAGCTGATCGAGTGGGGGGCCGCCGTGGTGTTCGGCGGCGATCTCGGCATCGCCTACGTGGGGGCGCAGGGCGATCCTTGGGACGCGCAGAAGGATATGTCGCTGGCCGCCCTGGGGGCCATCGTGGCCACAGCCGCGACCGCCGCGACACACCGCTGGCGGTCCGGCCGGCACGATCAGTTGCGGGCATCGAGTCCGGCCGGGTAGAATCCGGCATGATTCAGTCAGTGTTACTCGCCGGTTATCTCGTCTTCTGGGGCGCCATGGGCCTGGCGCCCCTCGATTCCCAGAATTGGGCCCTCTCGAGCATCCTGCCGCTGACCTTCGTCGGGGCCCTCGTCTTCGGGCGCCGGAGCGTGCCGCTCTCGACCGCCTCGTACATGCTGGTCGGGGGCTTCCTCGCGTTTCACACCGTCGGGGCCCACTACACCTATGCGCAGGTGCCCGTCGGTCACTGGCTCCAGGGCCTCCTCGGGTTGGAGCGGAACCACTTCGACCGGGTCACGCACTTCGCCTTCGGCCTCCTCCTCACCTACCCTCTCCTGGAGGTCTTCCGCCGGCTCACCGGCGCCCGGCGCCTGCTGCTCTTCTACCTGGCCTTCATGACCCAGCTCGGGCTGGCCGGGGCCTGGGAGATCATCGAGTCGGTGGTGGCCCAGCTCACCCGACCCGATCTCGGGGCGGCCTTCCTCGGGGCGCAGGGCGACCCTTGGGACGCGCAGCACGACATGCTCGCGGCGACCTGCGGGACGGTGGTCGCGCTGCTTCTGACCGCAGGCTGGCAGCGACTTGAGCGACGGGAGCCGGGCCGTGACCCAAGTCTCAGCGAGGCGGTGCTGTGACACGGCAGGTTCCGAGGGAAGACCCTCGGGCGAAGCGAGCCATGACTGAGAACGGGTGTTGGCTACGCTCTCAGGGCCTCCGGTACTGCATCGCTTCATCGATCCGGCTCCGCACCATTTGAGTGGCGGCTTGCCGTGGGCGTAGGTGATGCGTCCGGCTGCGCTCCAGCACCTCGCCGGTATTGGCCCGGATCCTCTCCTCGATCGTCGCGAAGGCCTGGGCCTGGGTACCGCCGTGGTACTCGACCGCCGCGCAGATCACACCGCCGGCATTCACGACGAAATCCGGCAGGTTCAGGATTCCACGGGCATGCATCTCTTCCTCTGCCGAGTCGGTCGCGGGAATGTTTGCACCCTGGAGCACCAGCTTGGCCCGAAGGCGACCCACATTGTCCGCGGTCAGCGTGTCCGGGCGCGCCGCAGGAATCCAGATCTCACACTCGACGGCGATCACGTCCTCGCTCTTCATCGGAGAACCCGTCGGGAACGCGCTCACTCCCCGACCGGCCCGCTTGTGCGCGATCAGCGCGTCCACATCGAGCCCGTCGCAGTTGTAGGTCGCGCCTCGGCTGTCGGACGCGGCGACGACCCGCGCACCCCGCTGGACGAGGAAGCGTGCCGCGTGCTGACCTACCGCACCGAACCCATGAATGGCCACACGCGCTCCCTTCAGGGACAGCGCAGCTTCCGCCGTCGCGACCTCGGCCGCCACGGCGAGACCGAAGCCGGTCGCCCCGATCTCATCGAGCGGAATGCCGCCCAGCGCCCGCGGCAGGCCAACGGCCCGGTCGATCTCGTCCTTGATCCACGCCATGCACGCCTCGTTGGTCCCCATGTCCGGGCCCGGAATGTACTCGGTGAGCTCCCTGATCATCCGCGCAAAGGTACGGACGAGCGCCTCCTTCTGCGGCGGCGAGCAGGTTGGGTCGGCGAGGATACCGGACTTGCCGCCCCCATGCGGCAACCCGGCGGCGGCGTTCTTGAAGGTCATCGCCCGCGCGAGCCGACAGACCTCCTCCAGCGTCACATCCGGAGCCATGCGCACCCCGCCGATGGCCGGCCCGCACGCGACGTTATCGACCACCACCACCGCTTCGAGGCCCACCCGAGGCTCGCGAAGAATCAGAATCTTGGCGGGTCCGAGCTCGTCCCCGATACCACGCGCCACCACGCTCATGTCCCGCTCCTCGTCCCACTCAGGCGCGCATGCCCAAGCGGCTCCATCGTCGTCGTTGGACCCGACATCGGGTCAGCTGAACGCGTCCGTGTCGCCCGCTGGCTGGTCGCGACGCTGCGCCTGCCGGGCCCCGCAGTCAAGGAACGACCGGGCGAAGAAACCGTCCCGGAAAATGGGACGTGCACGCCATGACGTGCGTGATGGCATTGGTGTCGTACTCGTCGCCGGAGCGGTACGAGTCGAAAAACGCGTTCAGTCGCCGCACCCGATCGCCGTGCGCGGGCACGGCCTGGAGGCCCAGCGAGACGCCGTAGTTGGCGAAGGCGAGCTTGACCTGGCGGTGCGTCGGCTCGCGGCAGAAGTAGCCGGGCGGGTCGACCCACATCCGGTCCAGCATGGCGAGGGCCCTCGCGCGCTGAAGCACGGCCCACGGCTCGTCGGGAAAGAAGTGGCTCATCCAGAGCATCATGCCGAGGCCGAGGTCCTGGGTGATCGTGAGGGCGCGATAGCTCGTCTCGACCAGCGCCTTCAGGTCCGCGATTTCCGGCGCGAGCCCGGCCGGGTCCAGCAGGCGATAGACCACCAGCCCGTGAAAGGCATCCAGCGAGCCCAGCCCGAAGCCCGGATAGGGGCCGCTCAAGTCCTCGCGCATCTTCCAGATGACGCCGGTCCCTGGAACGACGAAAGCGGGGTGAATGTCGCGCACGAGCGCGATCGCCTTCTGGCGATAGCGGGGGTCGATGGCCCCCAATCGGTCGAGCGCGAAGATCCACATGGCCAGGTAATGAAAGTACTGGCCATCCCGGTCGGGCTCTTCGCCGATCCGGATTCCCCGCGGCCGCCCCAGCACCCTGTCGACCTCGGCGACGACCCATTCGCATTCGCGCAGCAAGCGATCGTCGTGGCGCTCCTGCCACAGCGACACCAGCAGCACCACGCCGAACGCGTCGGTCCAGAGATAGCGCCGCCCGTTGGGCCAGATGCGCGCCTCGCGCATCCAGGCCAGCCTGGCCTGGACGGCCGCGATCTCCTTCAAGGGCAGGGACCCGGTCATACGCCGAACGGGTAAGTGTCCGGCACCCCCTCGCGCGCGTGCGCCGGAAGGGCCCGGACCGCCCGGGTCTCGTCGAACCAGACGTACTCGTCGAACTGAATGGGGAGCACGGCCTGGAAGTAGTGGCTCTGCAGCTCCGTCTCCGGCCGGTAGACTACCCCGATGGCGCGCTCCAGACGGGGCGGCCGCAGCTCGTCCCGGACCTCGGGCCGGGCCGCCGGCCCGAGCGGAAGCAGGAGGGCCGGCACGCCGGCCTCGTGGAACAGCCGCTCGTAGCTCTCCGCATGGGAGGGCCGGACCGCCATGACCTCCATCGGCGCGTCCCAGTCATGCGCCGCCGCGACGGTCCCGTGGTCGGTACCGAATCCCAGGAGGAAGGCCTCCCGGCCGAACCGCTCACGGCAGAGCTGGCCGACATTGAACTCGCCGCGGGCGCCCATCTCGGTGGCCGCGGCGTTGCCGACGTGGGAGTTGTGCTCCCAGACCACGGCCCTGGCCTCGGGCCCGTGAAACTTGAGAAGCATGTCCAGGGTGTCGAACATGTGGCGGTCCCGTAGGTTCCACGACTCCACCCGGCCGGAGTACATCACGCGGTAATAGCGCTCCGCGTTGGCCACCAGCCGGGCGTTTTGGGCCGCATCCAGGAAGCGATCGCCGTCGTGAACGGTGTACTCGAGGCGGCGCTCCATCATGTCGCGGAGCATGCGGGTGACCGGCTCCTCGCAGGTCCGGTACTGGCCCGTGAGGGCGGCGCGGCCATAGACGGCGGGGTTCCGCTCCCAGGGGCTGAGACAGGCGTAACGCCGGCGCGCCAGCGCGGCCGTGTCCGGATCCACCTCGTCCAAGTAGCGCAGCACCGCGGCGATCGAGGTGAAGAGGCTGTAGAGATCGAGGCCGTAGAAGCCGGCCCGGCGGGCGGGGTCGGGCAGGTCCGCGTTCCAGGATCGCAGCCATTCGACGAAGTCGTGGACCTCGGCGTTTCTCCACATCCAGGTCGGAAAGCGGCTGAAAGCGGGATGCCCTTCCTGCGCCGTTGGGCCGTGGCGCACGTAGCGATCGACCCGCGCGGCATCGGGCCAGTCGGCTTCCACGGCGACGATCGTGAAGCCGCGTTTCGTGATCAGCTCCCGGCTGATGCGGGCCCGCATCTGGTAGAACTCGGAGGTGCCGTGGGTCGCTTCACCCAGGAGGACGACCTTCGACTGGCCGATCCGATCGAGGAGCGGGCCGAGGTCCACATCGTCGATGTCGGCGATCGGCTCGGCCGCCTCGCGAATCAGCGCCGCGGTCGTCGCGGGCCGGGTGCCTCGTGGCGGGGAAACGCCCACCGGAACGACCCCGGGGCCCTCCCACGCGTCCTCACCCACCAGTGGAACGAAGCGGACCTGCCCGAGCTGCTCCTCCTCGAACCGCTCGCGGGTGACACGAGTCATCCGGACGAGGTGTTGCTGGCGCGGGTCGGGCCCGATCGGAATCACGAGGCGGCCGCCGACGGCCAGCTGCTCGCGCAGCTGGCGCGGCACGTGCGGCCCGCCCGCCGTCACGATGATCCCGTCGTACGGGGCATGTTCCGGCCAGCCGAGGCTGCCGTCGCCGTGGAGCACCTCGACGTTGCCGTATCCCAGGGTCCGGAGGCGGCGGCTCGCCAGGTCGACCAGCGCCTCGTGCCGTTCGACCGTATAGACTTGGCCGACCACCCGGGACAGGACCGCCGCGGCGGACCCCGAGCCGGTGCCGATCTCGAGCACCCGGTCCTGTGGCTCCGGCTGGATGGCGGCGATCATGAGAGCGACGATATAGGGCTGGGAGATCGTCTGACCTTCCTCGATCGGCAGCGGGGTGTCTTCGTAAGCGAACTCCGCGAGCTCCTCGGGCATGAATGCCTCTCGAGGGACAATCCGCATGGCGTCGAGCACCCGCTCGTCGGTCACGCCGCGAGCGGCGATCTGATACCGCACCATGTTCTCGCGCAGGACGCTCATGTCGGGCACGGAATCTCCCCCATTCCGAGGCACCCGGTGTGCAAGGATGCGGAGTAGCCTGGGAAGCCTGGCTGAGGCGGGGATGACGCTTCATTCAGGCCGGCGGCGCGGCGACTGGTGCCCGGACGAGGTCCGCGGCGGACTCCAGCCGGGCCGCTCCCGATCGTCCGCGTGGAGAACTGATCGCCGGGCGTCATCGCACGAGCTTTTCGCGCGCCACGCCAAACCGGTCCCACAGCCACGCCAGGACATAGCCCAGGGAATAGCCGAGCGCCGAGGTGACAACGATCAGCCCGAGCGCCTTGAGCGCGTTGAACGGCGCGACTGCATACGTCACCTGCAGGAAGTGCAGGGATAGGATGAAGTCCAGGAATGGCTTGGCCAGCCCTACGAGGACGAGCAGCGACCAGGTCAGGTGCCAGAGTCCGTAGAGGCCGCCCAGTGCCATCCCGACACGATGAGGATTCAATTTTTCAACCGACGTGTCCATCGCTTGCCTCCAAGACGCGTTGATTCTTTTTTCGGTTACGGATCGGTTCACGTCTACGGGAATTGCATCTCGGGTGCCAGACTGCCGGCTCCGAGGCAGGGCGTAAGAGACACAAAGTCCGTTCTCGGTCGTGGGGTGGCTCGGGCGTGCGGGACCCGCACCCAGGATCCGGCCTCCCCACAGAGACCGGCTGGACGTGAGCACAACCTCGCGGGACGAGTGCCTGCTCGAGGGACTTAAACCCGCGGCGCACCGGATATCGACGCCCCCGCCTTGGGCCCGTTCACGGCGGAGAACGGGACGTGAGCCGCCACCGGATAGACCGGCAGGCGGCTCAGCGCCCGTGCGCGTCGTGACTGCCCACGCAGGATCCGGCGGGCCACGTTGCCCTCGATGTGGATCTCTATCGCGGCGTTCACCTCCCCGGCGACCGGCTCAGACCGGCTCTGTTCGCAGATGGTCCTCGACGGCGCGGACACCAGGAGTGAAGCGGGCGGCCGCCAGCACCGATTTGCGCTCCGCCCACGAATGGACCGGCCCCGTCAGTGTCACGGTGCCGTCCCGGACATCGACGCCGATCTGCCGGGCCTCGCGTTCGGCGCGCCGCTCCAGGGCCTGCTCGATCGCCTTTTTGACGTCCTCGGTCACCGGCTTCGCCGGCGTCACTGTGATCTTGTTCACCACGATCTTCACACCCGTTAGATTGCGGACAGCCCGCTCCGCGTCCTCGCGCTGACTCCAGCGCTCGACCGTGCCTTCAAGCGTGACCCAGTCGTCCGTGACCGTGGACGTGATCTGCTCCTCGGGGACGAACACGTCCCATTCGAGCGTCCGCCGCACCGCCTGAGCGATCTCGGTGTCGGTGCGTGCGAGGCCGCCCGGCACTTTCACGTTGATGTCGTTCGCCACGTCGAGGACGCCGATCACGCGACGGGCCGCCTCCTGGGCCGCCATGCGCTTTGCCCAGCTCGTCACCGTGCCGGTGAGCGTGACAACGCCGCCGGCCACCTGGATCCCGACCTCCGTCTCATCGACGCGGGAGTCCCACTTGAGCTCCTCGAGCACGTCATGATGGATCTGAGCGTCACTCTTCTTGATTGCCTGTGTCATGGCTGATCTCCTTTCGTTTCCTCGGCGGCGGCGCTTCTCGCGCCGCGGGCGCGAGCTGCATCAGCATTGCCAAACGCGACACGTGGGACATTTGGGCCGTCCCGAGCGCGCGTGACGGCCGGGGCCGGGCGCCGTCGTCTCACATGGGAGCGCGGCCGCCCCGTCACTTCCGCGCCCGCCTCGCGTCGTCACCGTCCCCGCTGTGCGAGGGCCCTGACGACATCGCTCTACGTGAGAGTCCCAGCAACCGGGCCAGCATCGACGACGGCGAGCGGCCCGATGCTCCGGTCGGCCATGAGGCACATCACCTCCTCAGATGACGCGCGAGCAGGCTCCCCCGGGCCTGCCGCAGAAGGTTTTGCAGCCGACCGTCTTCGCCCGAGTCGGTCATCGACGAAAGGCTTGTGTGAGCCGGCGTCACCGGCTCAGGGGTGGCGCGGTGGCCGGTAATCTGAAGGCCGTGAATGCGGTAGAAGACCGGCACCAGCGGGCGCTCTGTGCCGTGGAGGATCGTTTTCACGTAAGCGGGCTCCCACCACACGGCGCTCCGTTTCAGCAGTGTGTGGGCGAGTGTGCGCGCCCCCTGCCATTCGGGCGTATCCGGCAGCTCCTCGTAGCGACCGAAGACAATGACACTCACCCACTCCTCCGGGCTCACCACCTCGTCCGCCTCGACGCACACCAGCGGGTTGGCGCGCATCCACTCGATCTTTTGTCCGACCGTGGAGAAGCTATAGAGGTAATCATTGTCGTAGGCAAAATAGACGGGCACGACGTAGGGCCGGGCCCCTTGGGTGCACGCTAATCTACCGAGATGCGTACGAGCCAGCAGATCCAGACTCGCCTGCCTAGTCAGTTCCTGGATCAACACGACGACTCTCCCGCCTCTCGACCATTAGGTTCTCGAGTACCGGACGAAACCACGCTCCTTCTCGACCATGGGCAGGATCGCCTCGGCGATGTCGGATCCGGAACCTCCCCTTGCCCCGCGCGCCCGCCGTGGCCGGTTCTCTCCAAATGCATTCCGGTTGCCATCGGGCGTTGCGAGCGAGACGGGCTCGTTTCCGCGGATTTACCCGTCTCGAAGCGGCTCCACGCCCGGCTCCGGTGGGACAGGGATGACCCAGTGAAGCGGCACCGCCCGGCCGCCGTTCGGGGCCGCCGTGTGCGGGGGTGGGATTCGCCGGACGCTTACGTAGCCATGGAGGTCAGGGCTGAGCCCGTCAGGAAGAAGCGGCATACTAAGACTGCCCGTCACTCTGAAGCGCGCCGCGAATCCGCACCTATTCATTTGCTCAATGACCCTGTCCAGCGTCCCGTATCCGATGGCTCTACCACCTTCACCGATAGCGCCGTCGGCTTCGGCGGCCCCCCGCTCCCATTCGGCGGAAGTGCTAGCGGCGCGGGTTCTGTATGGCGTGGCGCGCGCGGATGTCGCGGGCGCGCTCGTCGATCTCGAGCACCTCGGCATCCCGGCGCGCGCGGCGAAGCACCACCGCGTAGTTCTCCAGCAGGCCCGCCAGCGTCGGGTGATCCGGGCCGAGGTTCTTCTCGACGATGGCGATGGCCTGCGGGTAGAGCCGGGCCGCGTCCTCCCAGCGTCCCTGGGCGCGGTAGACCTCCGCCAGGTTGTTGAGCGTGATGCCGACGCGTTGATGCTCCGGGCCGACTGATTTCTCGAGGATGACGAGCGTGCGCCTGTAGAGAGGCTCGGCCTCGGCGTAGCGCCCCTGGACATGGTAGAAGGCCGCCAGGTTGTTGAGGCTCGTGGCGACGCTCGGATGCTCTGGACCTAACGCCTGCTCGCGGATCGAGAGCGCGCGGCGGTAGAGCGGCTCGGCTAGGGCGTAGCGCCCCTGGATCCGGTAGAGCTCCGCCAGGTTGTTCAGCGACTCGGTCACCACCGGAGTCTCGCGGCCCGGGCCCGGATCGAGGATGGCGAGCGCGCGCTTGTAGGCGGCCTCGGCGTCGGCGTAGCGCCGCTGGTCGAAGTAGAGGAGCCCGAGGTTGCCGAGCGTCGCGCCTACATCAGGGTGCCGCGGACCCAGCCGCGCCTCCCGGATGGCAATGCTGCGGAGGAAGAGCGGCTCGGCCTCCGCGTAGCGCCCCTGCACGCGGTAGAGGTCGCCGAGGTCGTTGAGCGTGCCCGCCAGCGCCGGGTGATCGGGACCCATCGCGCGCTCCTGGATGGCGAGCGTGCGGCGGTAGAGCGGCTCGGCCGCCTCACGATACCGCCCCTGCGCGTTGTAGAGCGCGGCCAGGCCGCCCAGGGGCAAGGCCGTCTGGATGTGGTCGGGGCCGAGCGCCTGCTCGACGAGGGACAGCGCGCGCCGGTAGAACGGCTCCGCGTCGCGGTAGCGCCCCTGTTCCCTGAAGAGGCCACCCAGGCTCGACAGCGGCCGCGCCACCGCGGGGTCGGCGGGGCCCAGGGTCTTTTCGTAGATGCGGGTGGCGCCGCGGTAGAGCGACTCCGCCTCGGCGTAGCGCGCGCGGGCCTGGTACACGGCGGCGAGCCCGGCCATGGAGGTGGCCGTCGACGGGTCGTCGGGACCAAGCGCCTTCTCGGCGATCGCCATGGAGCGGCGGAAGAGCGGCTCGGCGGCGGACGCCTGCCCCTGCTGGAGCCACGCGGCGCCCAGGTTGTTGAGAGCCGGGACGAGGCCGGGGTCGCCCGACGGCACGGCCTTCTCGGTCACGGACAGCGCCCGGCCGAAGAGCGGCGATGCGTCCCGGTAGCGGCCCTGCTCGCGATAAAAGACACCGAGGGCGCTCAGGCTCCGGGCGAGCCTCAGGTCGGACTCGCCAAAGCTTTCCGCCTTCGTGATCGCGGCGGCGTAGAGTCGTTCGGCGTCCCCGGCCTGCCCGGCTTCCCACGCGCGGTCGGCCGCGCCGAGGATCTCCTCCCAGCCGGGGGACTGGGCGGCGGCCCAGCACGGCGAGAAGAGCAGGAGGGCGAGAGCGAGGGCCCGGGTCACCGCGCCGAGGGGAAGACCGGCAGGCGCTTCTCGCGGATCGCCTGCATGCCCTCGCGGACGTCGTCGCCCATGAACGTCAGCATCTCGAGCGCCAGCGACTGGTCGAAGATCGGTCCCGCTTGTCTCAGCCAGTTGTTGAGCGCGCGCTTGGTGAAGCGGATCGCGGGCTGGCTGCCCCGCGCCAGCGACTCAGCCACGGTCCACGCGACATCCATGACCTTCTCGGCCGGCACGGCCCGGCTCACGAGCCCGATGCGCTCGGCCTCGCGCCCGTCGAGGAACTCGCTCGTCAGGAGATAGTACTTGGCCTTCGCCATCCCGCAGAGGAGCGGCCAGATGATGGCGGCGTGGTCGCCGGCCGCGACGCCCAGCCGCGTGTGGCCGTCGGTGATGCGCGCGGTCTCGGCGATGATGCTCACGTCCGCGAGGAGCGCGACGACGAGCCCGGCACCTACCGCAGGGCCGTTGATCGCCGAGACGACGGGCTTGTCGAGGTTGATGATGTTGTAGACGAGGTCGGAGGCCTCGCGCATGGTGCGCGCTGCGGCCGCGGCGTTGCCCGCCATCTCCTCGACCAGCGACATGTCGCCGCCCGCGGAGAAGGCGCGCCCCGCGCCGGTGACGAGGGCGACGCGCGCGGCCGGGTCGGCGTCGATGGTCAGCCAGACCTGGGTCAGCTCCCAGTGAAGCCGCGCGTTGGTCGCGTTCATCACCTCGGGGCGGTTGATGGTGACGAGCACGACACCGCTCGGGCGACGGTCGAAGGTCAGGTGCCGGTACTCCGCGTAGTCCATGGCTGAATCCTCCGGGTGGGGGGTCTCGGGCGATGCTAGGGGCCGGCGCCGTCACTGTCAAGGCGAGGCCGGCGCCGCAGCGAGGCGCGCGCGATCCACAGCGCGACGTTGGCGGCGACGGCGGCGCCCGCGATGCCGTAGAGGGCTAGGGCATAGCTGCCGGTGACGTCGAAGACGCGGCCCGCCAGCCAGGGGCCGGCCGAGCCGCCGAGCGCCGTCGAGGTCTGCAGCGTCCCGAAGATCATCCCGAACCGGCGGCCGCGGAAGACGTCGCTGAAGATGGCCGGCATGAGCGCGGCCGTCACCGAGTATCCGAGGCCGACCAGTGCACCGTAGGCAAAGGCCGGCGCGGGACCGGGGTGGAGTGCGACCAGCCCGAGCATGGCCACGCTCGCGACCACGCAGGCCATGCCGATCGCATGCGTCACCTCGCGGCCGAAGCGATCCGAGAACCATCCCCCGCCCGCCTTACCGACGATGCTCGCGAGCCCGACCAAGCTCACCACCGAGGCTGCGACCAAGGGCACGATCCTGTGGTCCACGAGATAGGCCGCCTGGTGGACGAGCAGCGTCTGGCAGGCGACGTTGCCCAGGAGGTGGGCCGAGCCGAGCAGCCAGAAGACGGGCACCCGCATCGCCGCGGCGAGCGTGAGGTCGCCGGCCAGGCCGATGGCGAGCGGCGCGCCGCCAGCCGAGGCCGAGACCGGCGGCGGGTCACGAAGGAGCCAGAGCGTGGCCGGCACGATCCAGAGCGCGCAAAGGGCACCCATCACGCGAAAGGCCCAGCGCCACCCGAGGGCGTCGATCAGGAACTGGCAGAGCGGCACGACCAGGAAGATACCCGCGCCGATGCCCGACGACACGATGCCGAGGGCCAGGCCCACGTGCCGCGGGTACCATCCCTGGACAAGAATGACGGCGGGCACCCATCCCGCGGCTGCGGCGCCGATGGCCGTCAACACGCCGAAGGCCAGGTAGAGGTGACCGGGACTCTGGACGGCGCCGTCGAGGACGAGCGAGGCGGCCAGGACCGCGCCGCCGGCCAGCACGAGTCGGCGCGAGCCGATCCTGTCGGCGAGCCAGCCCAGGCCGGGGCTCAGGAGCCCGTGGACAAGGGCGAAGACGGAGAACGCGCCCGCGAGCAGCGACCGGCTCCAGCCGAAGTCGTGAAGGAGCGCGACGAGGAAGACGCTGTAGGCGTACCAGACGCCGTAGACGAGGCCGAGGGTGACGAAGGTCGCCGCGACGGCGCGGCCACCGGCGGATCGGAGGCCCACGTGAGCCCCGAGTCTAGCATGGTGTAGACTGTGGGGGCCGATGTGGGAGCCGGATGGCCCGCGCGCCCGCGTTCAGGTACAGTGAAACCCAAGCGAGGTGAGCCTATGAGCGATGAACTGATGACCAAGGTGCAGGCGCTGATCGACTCGACCATCAACCCCGCGGTGGCAGGGCACGGAGGCTTCGTCCAGCTTGTCGACGTGAAGGACAACAAGGTCTACTTGCAGATGGGCGGCGGCTGCCAGGGCTGCGGCGCAGCGGACGTGACGCTGAAGGCCGGCATCGAGCGCCTGATCAAGGAAGAGCTGCCGGAGATCGAGGAAGTGCTGGACGCCACCGACCACGCGTCGGGCACCAACCCCTACTACACACCGGCCAAGTAGCGCCTAGACGCTACGGGCCGACCCCCTCACCGAACCCTCTCCCCCAGTGGGGGAGAGGGTTCGGTTTTTGACGCCCTCTCCGCGGCGAGTTTCTTTCTGCCCCAGTCCCAGATCCGCGCGCCCAGCAGCAGCGCCAGCGCGATCACGTAGTAGTAGGGTGTCGTGCGCCCCTTCTTCGCCAGCCACAGGAAGTGCAGCACCCCCAGCCCGCCGATCACGTAGGCGAGCTTGTGCAGCAGGCGCCACTTCGCCCCGCCGAGCCGCTTGATCATGCCCTGGGTCGAGGTCGCCGCCAGCGGGATCAGCAGCAGGAGCGCCGACATGCCCACCGTGATGAACGGCCGCTTGAGCACGTCCTCCCACATGCGCCGCCAGGCGAAGAAGTGGTCGAGGCCGATCCAGACCGCGAAGTGGAGACACACGTAGAAGAAGGCGAGGAGCCCGAACAGTCTCCGCAGCTGGATCGGCCAGGACCAGCCGAAGAGCGCGCGGAGCGGTGTCATGCCAAGGCTCGTCAGCAGCAGCACGAGGGCCGTCAGGCCGAGCGTGCGGGTGACGTACTCGATCGGGTTGGCGGTGAGGTCGTCCGTCATGAAGCCGCGCAGCAGCAGGCCGAGGGGCCAGAGGCTGCCGATCCAGATGGCGGCTTTGAGCGCGACGCGCGCCCGGTAGCTCATCGGGCCTCTAGTAGAATCGCTTGAGGTCCATCCCCGTGTAAAGGGACGCGACCTGGTCGCCGTAGCCGTTGAACATGAGCGAGTCGCGCCGGCGCAGCTCACCGATGCGCCGCTCGGTCGCCTGGCTCCAGCGCGGGTGGCTCACCTCGGGGTTGACGTTCGAGTAGAACCCGTACTCGTTCCCCGCCGCCTTGTTCCAGGCCGTCTTGGGCTCCTCGGAGGTGAGCCGGATGCGCACCAGCGATTTGGCGCTCTTGAAGCCGTACTTCCACGGCACGACCACGCGGATCGGCGCGCCGTTCTGGTTGGGCAGGACCTGGCCGTAGAGCCCGACCGTCACGAGCGTCAGCGGGTGCATCGCCTCGTCGAGGCGCAGCCCTTCCGTGTACGGCCAGTCGAGCGAGAAGCCGAAGAGCCCGCGCTTCTGGCCCGGAAACATCTCCGGGCTGAGGAGGGTGGTGAACTCCACGTACTTGGCCTGCCCCGTGGGCTCGACGCGCTTGAGCAGATCCTTCAGCGGGAAGCCGATCCACGGGATGACCATGGACCAGGCCTCGACGCACCGCAGGCGGTACACGCGCTCCTCGAGCGGGAACTTGAGCAGCTCCTCGACGCCAAACGTTTTCGGCTTGGCGCAGAGCCCGTCCACCTGGACCGTCCACGGGCGCGTCTTGAGCGACGCCTGCAGGTGCTCCGGGTCTTCCTTGTTGGTGCCGAACTCGTAGAAGTTGTTGTAGCTCGTCACGTGCTTGTACGGCGTGAGCGCCTCCTGCACCTGGTAGGCCGGGTTCTTCGTGGCCTGGAGCGGCTGGAGATTGCCCTGGGCGGAAGCTTCCCGGCCCCACGGCGCCGGCGCCAGAGCGACCGCCGCGGCCCCTGTCATGAAGGCCCGGCGGTTGAGGTACACGCCGTGGTCCGTGATCTCCCGGGGCCGGATGTCTTCTCCCCGAAGCTTTCTCTCGATGTCGCGCTTGACGAGCATGCCGTATGGCCTCCTGTGGTGAGACGTCTCCTTGATGCTAGCAGGTTCGCTTCGAGCTGTGTCACGGGGCTGTGAACTCCCTGTCCCCTTGCCGCGTGGGCTCCTAAAGGCCCCTTTTCCTTGGGCTCCCGCCGACCCGGGGTCTACGATATTAAGTCCTATGACACGCTGGGCGCCGGTGGGGCTCTTCGTTCTGGCCATCCTTGCCGCAGGCTGCGCGGGACTGCCCTCCGGGACCTACTACCCAGCGCCCAACGACCCGAACACGCTCCGCGTGGCCAACATGCTCCACCGGGCCGCAGTCGCCGCCGGCGGCGATCCCGCGCGCTACACCTTCGCCCTCATCAAGACCAGGCAACCGGCGGCCTTCACCGACGAGGACGCGACCTTCTACATCTCGGACACGGGCTCGCGCAGATGCCGATGCCGGTGCTGCAGGCGGTGAGCGCCCACGAGGTGGCCCACGAGGTGCTCGACCATGTCGGCACGCGGCGGCGCATGGCCGTCGGCTTCTTCGTCCCCGGCGTGGGGCTGCTCGATTTCATGGTCAACCCGCTGGTGATACGCGCCTTCTCGCGCAAGCAGGAGCTTGCGGCCGACCAGCGCGCCGTGGAGATCCTGCGCGGCATGGGCGATCCGACGCCGCGCCGGAGCCTTGCCGAGGCGCTCCGCACCGTGGACGAGGCGCCGGTCAGGAGCCAGGAAGGCGAGGGCGGCGCGCTGGACATCCGCCCCTCGCTCAAAGAGCGGCTCAGCGCGCTCGATCCTCTGGAACCCTTGCCCGTGGCGGAGGCCGCGCCCAAGCCCTGAGCCGGGGGTACTGGGCCGATTTGCTTCGCCAGATTTACTCAGCCCTCGTCTCGCGGCGGGGCCGCTCAACTCGAACTTCCATGTTCTCGGTCGCCAGCGACGCTCAACGTACACCCACGTACGCCTCGCGTCCCTGGCTCCCTCGGGCCTGGCCGTTCGAGCTGAGGGGCGTAGCCCCGAGGCGAGAGCTGAGTTGGTCTGGCTCGCAACTTGGCCCAGTACCGAATTGCGGTGCGCTCACGCGCCGAGCGGGCTCACCTCTGCTGGGCCCGGCGCTGCCGCAGCCGGCGCCGCTGATACCACGACCACCCGCGTGCCTGCGAGCCAGTCCGCCAGGCCCCGCCGCTCCGCCGTGAACAGCACGCCCGCATAGCCCAGCCCAAAGCTCGCAACGGACAGGAGCCCGCCGAGACACCGGAGCCCCGCGCGGCCATAGCCGACCGCGCCGCCGTCGCCCCTGACCACCTCGATGCCCAGCGCCATCTTGCCGAGCGACTGCCCGCAGCCCCCGACGAGCACGACGTGGTAGGCGATGTGGAGCGCGAACGCCAGCGCCAGCGTGGCCAGGAGCACCAGCGCCAGGTCGAGGAGATCGCGCGGCGGGTTCTCGAGCGCCCAGAGGCCGATCACGAGCCACATCGAGAAAAGGAGCCAGGCGGCGAGGCCGACCAAGCAGTCGAGGCAGTGGGCCAGCAGCCGGCGCCAGAAGCCGGCCGTGGCCGGCGTCGTCACGGCCGGGCGCCCGCCAGCGGCGCGCCGTAGAGGCGGCGGTACTCCTCCCACGAGAACATCACGCGCCGGACGAAAAAGCGCGTCTCATCGAAGGGGATGAGCTCCACCCAGACCTCGACATCGTCCGTGGCCCGGGCCTTCCACCATTCGCGCACGCGCGCGGGCCCCGCGTTGTAGGCAGCGACGGCCAGCCGCGGCTCCCCGAACTCCTTCATGAGCCCCGCCAGGTCGGCGCTGCCGAGGGCGAGGTTGGCGCCGGGATCGGCCAGCATGTCGTCGCCCGCCGGCAGCCCGCGCCCCTTGGCCAGCTGGCGCGCGGTGTCGGGCATGAGCTGCATGAGCCCGCGCGCGCCCGTGCGCGATCGCGCCTGCGGGTCGAAAGATGATTCCTCGCGCACGACGGCGGCGACGAAATACGGGTCCAGCGCCGCGCGCGTGGCGGCGTCGTTCAGCTCCGTGCGCCAGCCGAGCGGGTAGAAGAAGTCCCAGAAGGCCCGCGGCAGGGCGGCCGGGGCGCTGCGGGCGAGACCGATGAAGTGCCGCCGCAGGATGCGAAGCGATTGGAAGTGTCGCGCCTCCTGCGCGTAGGCGGCCGAGAGCGCGTAGAGCCGACGGAGATCGCCCGTCGAGCGCCGCACGGCCTCGTCCATTTCCTCGTCGGCGAAATCGCCGAGCCCGACGGCGCGGAGCGCCTCGACGCGCGCGTATGGCGCGTCGGCCTGGAGCGTCTCGCGCGGGTCGACCGGCAGCGAGGCCGCGAGCTGGGCCGAGCGGGGGTTGCGGCCCTGGTTCGGCTGGGCGCGCGGCGCGCGGTGCGCTGCCAATACGCCGTAATAGCTGCGCGGCGCCTCGGCCACGACACTGGCGAACTGCCTGGCCGCGCCTTCCGCATCCCCGCGCTGCTCATGCGTGCGCCCGATCCAGTACATCGAGGCGTCGCGATAGCCCTGGCTCGCCGTCCGGACGCCCAGGATGCGGCCCCAGCGCTCGGCGGCCTCGGCATACTCTGCGCGCAGCCACGAAAGCCAGCCGAGCCGCCACGCCGCGCGTAGCCCCTCCTCGGACTCCGGATAGCCGTGCGCCAGCCTGAGATACGCGGGCTCGGCCGACTTCGGGTCGGGGCCCGATTCGAGGAGCCGCGCCTTGAGCAGGAGCGCCTCGGGGACTTCCGGCGCCTTCGGGGAATCGGCAACGAGCCGATCCACCGCGGCGATGGCGCCGTCCCGGTTCTTCCTCTGCTGGATCTTCGCTGACTCGAGGAGCCACGGCGCGCGCTTGTCGGCGGGCGACAGCCCGAGCCCGCGGTTGACCGCGGTGAGCGCCACATCGTCGCGCCCCGAGCGCCGCGCGCCGTCCACCACCACGCGGAGCGCCTTCAGCGTCAAGTCAACGGGCGGCGCTCCGGCGAGGACCGCCTCCGCCTCGGTGCGCGCCTGGTCACCGACACCGGCTGCCGCCAGGCGCTCCGCGCGCTCGACGCGCTGAGCCGGGGTGAGTGGGGCCACGGGAAGACGTCGCGCCTCGAGGGCGCGAAGCTCCCGCGCCGCTGCATCGGCCTGCGGCGTCGAGGGGGCGGAAAGCCAGAGATCGCGGAACGCGACCGCGGCCTCGCCCGCGCGCCCAGCCGCTGCGAGAGACTGGCCCATGCGGAGCCGCGCCCGCGGCGCCAGGGCGTGGTCGGGGAACCGGTCGAGGAATCGGCGCCAGAGCCCGGCCGCGCCCGCGTCGTCTCCAATCCGCGAAGCCTGTTCGGCGGCCAGGAGAAGCGCGGGCGGCGCGGCGCGGCTGTCGGGCGCGGCGTCGGCGGCCTGCTGCGCCGCGGCGCGCGCGGCGGAGGCGTCGCCAAGGCGCGCCAGGCTCTCGGCCTGGTGGAGCAGCGCGTACTCGGCGATAGGGGATGCAATGCGGCCGACCTCGCCGAGCTCGCGCGCGGCCTGCGCCCAGTCCTGGGCCCTGTACGCGCCGAGCGCGGCGGCGAAGCGCTCGCGCGCCTCGGGCGACAAGCGCGGGACCGTGGGCCCTGCCGCCCGGACGGGGACGGTGAGCGCCAGGAGGGCGAGGCATCCGACGGCAGCGAGCGCCCGTCGCATATCTTGAGTCTACCGCACGGACGTGTCGCGGACGATCTTCCGGGTGTAGACGATCCGCTGGATCGCCGTCACGTTGGTCAGCACGGCGAGCAATGCCATGGCGGGCGTGAGCAGATGGAACGTCGCCCCCGCGATGAGAGCGATGAGCCGCTCCGGACGCTCCATCACGCCGATCTCGCAGCTCACGCCGATGGACTGGGCGCGCGCCTTCGTGTAGCTGACCATGACCGTGCCGGCGAGCGTGGCCATGGTCAGGATCGCGCCCGGCGTGTCGGCCGTGTGCTCGTAGTAGACCAGGATGCCGAGCAGGACGGCCAAGTCCGAGTAGCGATCCACCACGGAATCGAGGAACGCGCCGTAGTCGCTGTCCGAGCCCGCGAGGCGCGCGACCGCACCATCGAAGAAGTCGAAGAGCCCCGCCACCGCGAGCAGCGCCGCCCCCCAGCGCAGGCGCCCCACGGAGAAGACGTAGGCCGCAGCGATGCTCACGCCAAGCCCCAGCACGGTGAGATGGTTCGGGCGGACCCGCGCGCGAAGGAGGAGCCGCGCGACAGGGTCGAAGAAGCGGTGCAGCGGGGCCTTGTAGTGACCGAGCATCTACAGCGGCTTCAGGAGCGCGTCTTCCAGCGCTCCGCGCACGCGGGCCATCTCGTCGGGATCTTCGATGCGGAGGCCGTGCGGGTCCGCGACGTAGAAGGTGTCGAAGGCGTGGTCGATGTCCGTGGCGATGCGCGCGCTCGCGATCGACAGCTCGAACCCCGCCAGCGTCCGGGTGATGAGGTGGAGGAGGCCCACGCGGTCTGGGCACTTGACCTCGACCACGGTGTGCGTGTCCGAGAGGTGGTTGTCCACGGAGACCTTGGCCGGGCCCGGGACCGGCTCGTCGCCGGAGCGGCTGCCCCGCCGCACGGCGAGGAGCTCCTCCACCGTCTGCTCGCCCAGGAGCACGCGGCGCAGCGACTGGAGCGTCCGGCGCCAGCGCGCCTCCTCGGTCACCGCCTCGCCGAAGGGGTCGTTGACCTGGAAGGTGTCGATGGCGATGCCGTCGGCGCGCGTGTGGATCTGGGCCGAGAGGATGTTGATGCCGTTGGCGGCCAGGCTGCCCGCGATGAGGGAGAAGAGCCCCGGCACGTCGCGCGTGACGATGACGAGGTCCGAGGAGCCCAGGTCCGGGTGGTGGAAGAGCTCGGTCGCCACCAGCTCGTCCTCGAGGCGCTCGATGAGCCTCATGTGCGCCGCGATCCTCGCCGCCGGTGTCGTCGACAGGTAGCGCTCCGAGGTCATGGCGAGGTGCCCCGGCACCGCGCGCTTGAGGCCCGCGTCCCGGAGCTCGGCCAGGACGCGCTGGGCGACGTCTTGGAGCGTGAGCTTCTCAGGGCGGCCGCCCGTCAACCGCTGGAGCGCGGCGCCGTAGAGCTCCCAGAGGATCTGCGCCTGCCAGCCCGTCATGACGCCGGGGCCGACGGCGCGCATGTCGGCGAAGGTGAGGAGGTAGAGCTTGCGGAGGCGCTCGGGCGTGCCGCAGAGCGCGGCCAGCGCCTCGACCGTCTTGGGATCGTTGACGTCGCGCCGCTGGGCGATGTGCGAGAGCGCGACGTGCTGGGCGACCAGGAAGACCACCGCGCCTGCGGCCTCTCCCTCGAGCCCGATGCGCGCCGTCAGCTCCTCGGCGAGCGGAATGCCCTTGGCGACGTGGCCGTGCCCCTTGCCCTTGCCGATGTCGTGCAGGAGCATGCCCAGCATCAGGAGGTCCGGCCGGTGGACCTCGTTCAGGACCTGCGCGATCCCTTCGGAGGAGGCGGACGCGCCCGGCGCCAGCGCCTCGAGGTTCTCCACGGCGAGGAGCGAGTGCTGGTCCGCCGTGAACTTGTGGTAGACGTCGTACTGGACGAGGCAGGTCAGCGCGTCCCACTCGGGCAGGTAGCGCCCGAGAAAGCCCACCTCGTGCATCTGGCGGAGCGTCTGCGCCACGCGCCCCCAGTTCCGGCAGATGTCGAGGAAGAGCTCGCGCGCCTCCGGCGAGCGGCGGAAGCCGTCGTCCACGAGGTCGAGGGCCTCCTCGACCGCCCGCTCCACGTCCACGCCCAGCTCGAACCCGAGCCGGTGCGAGTGCCAGAAGGCCTTCATGAGCCGCGCGGGCTCGGCGCGGAAGTCACGGCCGTCCGCGTGGACGAGGTGGATGCGCTCGTCCATCACGAAGAGCCCGTCGGCCAGCGCCGCCTGGCGGAGCCGGCGCAGCGCGGTGCCTCTCCGCGAGAGCGTCTCCTGGCAGCGCGCGATCAGGCGGCTCGACACCCGGTGGATGACGCGGGCGTGGAGGTAGTAGTCGCGCATGAATTTCTCGACGTCGAGCGAGACCTCGTCGCTCTCGTACCCGAAGTGCTTGGCGATCTGCGGTTGAACGTCGCGCGAGAGCACGTCGTTCTTGTGGCCCGAGAGGAAGTGGAGCTCGTTACGCACGCGCCAGAGAAAGGTCAGGGCCGCATCCGTCAGCCGCTCCTCGCGCTGGGTGATCAGCCGCTTCTCGAGGAGATCCCGCAGGGTGCGCGCGCCGAATTTGGTCGAGGCGAGCCACATCGCCGTGTGGAGGTCTCGCAGGCCGCCCGCCGACTCCTTGACGTTGGCCTCGCCCATGTAGGGCGAGCCGCCAAACTTCCGGTAGCGCTGGTCCCGCTCGGTCAGCGCCGTCTCCAGGAACTGGCCGAAGTCCTTGCGGTAGACGTTCTCTGCCAGCACGCGGCGGAAGCGCTGGAAGAGCCGCCGGTCGCCGATCACGTAGCGCGCCTCCTGCATGGAGGTGCGCGACGCGAAATCCGTGCGGGCCATGGCGACGCAGTCGGGAAGACTCCGGACCGAATGCCCGACCGTCAGCCCCAGGTCCCACAGCGTGTAGAGCAGCACCTGCGTGACGCGCTGGACGAAGGGCCCCATCTCGCCGTCGTAGATGACCATGAGGTCCAGGTCGGAGAGCGGGCCCAGCTCCCCGCGCCCGTAGCCGCCCAAGGCCACGAGCACGATCGCCCCGGGGACGGCGCCCTCCTTCTTGGCGTCCGCCACGGCCAGGCGGAAGATCGTCGAGAGGAAGCCGTCCATGAAGGCCGCATAGGCCTGCACCGACTGCTGGCCCGAGGCGCCGCCGAGGTGGGCGGCCTTGAGGAAATCGACGTTCTGGGCGAGGTGCTGGCGGAGGAGCTCGAGCCTCAGCCGGCGCCGGCGCTCCGCACCTTCGGCGGCCGTGCCTTCGAAGCCCCGCTCCGCCTGCGCCTCCACGCGCCGAAGTTGGTGGAACAAGTCCGCAGACATGCAGAAACCCTACATGGCAGGACCAGGGATGTCAAACGTGGCGCGGACTTGGACGGCGGGATAGAATAACAACCCATGAGACGGATCTGGCGCGAGGCGCTCAGAGCGGTGACGCCCTATGAGGCAGGCAAGCCGCTCGAGGCCCTCGAGAAGGAGCTGGGGCTCCAGGCCGTCCTCAGACTCTCGGCCAACGAGAACCCCCTGGGCCCTTCCCCGATCGTCATCGAAGCGCTGTGCCGTGAAGCCTCGCGCGCCCACCTCTACCCGGACGGCGGCTCGACGGCGCTCCGCGAAGCGATCGGGCGGCGGCTGGGTGTTCCTCCCGGCTGGATCATCGCCGGCAACGGCGGCGACGAGATCCTGGGGCTCATCGCGCGCGCGGCCTTCGAGCCCGGCGACGAGATCCTGATGCCGCACCCGGCCTTCGAGCCCTACGACATCGAGGCGCGCCTCTCGGGCGCCACGCCCGTCAGAAGCCCGCTCAAGGGCTACGACACCGATCTCGACGACATCCTGGCGCGCGTGACCCCGCGCACCAAGACCGTCTTCCTCTGCACGCCTCACAACCCGGCGACGACCATTGTCAGGCGCGGGCCGCTCGAGCAGTTCCTCGCCGGGCTCGGCGATGATCCGCCGCTCGTGGTCCTCGACGAAGCGTACCGCGATTTCTGCGACGATCCGGAGACCGCCGACGGCGTCCAACTCGCGAAGCGGTACCCGCGGCTGATCTCGCTCCGCACCTTCTCGAAGATCGCGGGGCTGGCGGGGCTGCGGGTGGGCTACGCGGTGGCGCAGCCGGAGGTCATCGGCTGGCTGGGCCGCGTGCGCGCGCCCTTCAACGTCAGCCGCTTCGCCCAGGTCGCGGGCGTCGCGGCGCTCGAGGATGTCCCGCATCTCGAGCGGACGCGCGCGCTCATCCTCGCCGAGCGCCCGAGGCTCCTCGCGGAAGTGGCGCGGCGCGGCGCGCCCGCGCCCCCCTCGCAGTCGAACTTCATCCTCCCGCGTGTCGGCGGGCAGGCGGACGCGCTCAGGGCGGCTCTCCTCAAGGCGGGGATCCTGGTACGGGACGGCGCGGCCGTGGGCTTCCCCGGCCACCTGCGCATCTCGATCAGCACGCGCGAGAACAACAACCGCCTGCTCGAAGCCTGGGACCGCCCCGCCCGGAGATTCGCCCGCGGGCTAACTGCGGTCGGCGCTCTCGAGCGAGCGGATGCGGCGGGACAGCGTGACGAGGAGCCGCTGGGTCAACTCGGGCACCTCGCGCAGCAGCTCCTGGAAGTTCTTCCTGTCGATCACCAGCACGCGGAGCGACGTCGCCGCCCGCACCGTCACGGAGCGCGGGCCTCCGTCGAGGAGGCTCATCTCGCCGAAGAAATCGCCGGGCTTGAGAAAGACCCGCTTCTTGCCCGGCTTCTCCACGGCCGCCGACCCGTCGAGGATGACGAAGAACTCGTCGCCGGGCTGCCCGGCCCGCGTGAGCGACGTGCCGGCGGGCACCTCCACCACGCGCGAGATGTCGGAGAGCGAGCGCAGCTGCTTCTGGGTGCAGTCGGCGAGCAGCGGGACTTCCTCCAGGTGACGGATCTTCTCGTCATGGCTCACGCGAGGCCCGGAGGGCTCCGCCCGGCGCAGCGCGTCCTTGAGGTCCTGCGGGATGGAGCCGTCGAGGATCCTGCCGATCAGTTCCATGCGGCCTCCTTCGGCGCTACCGCCGAGCGGGCGGCTTGGCGGCCCGCGTCTTGTCGTCCCCCGCCTTGGCCGCCGCTGCCCGCTCGGCGTGCAGCGCGCGGAGCTCCCGCTCGAGCTTGCCGATGCGCTCCTGGGCCAGAGCCGCCTGCAAGCGCAGGTCCTCGGCTTCCTTGTAGACGCGCGTCATTTCCTTCTGGAGCTTGGCCGCTTCGTGCCGCGCGCCGGACCACTTGCCCCAGAGCACCGCCGACAGCACCACGAGGACCAGGCAGGCGGCGATGAGGGCCCACGGACGCCGCGGCGGCCGCTCGTCCCGCAACGGGCCGGCGTCCTGCTCGTCCTCTGGGGAGCGATCCCTGCGCATGTCGCTTCGAGACTAGCATCACGGGGTCGGGCGCCGCCAGAATTTGCTAGAGTGCGTCCGTGATTCCGGGCGTCCACGTGGGACACGTCACCGATCTCCGGTCGCTCACCGGCTGCACGGCCATCCTGCCTGAGCGGCCGGCGGTGGGCGCGCTCGAGATCGCCGGCTGGGCGGCGGGGGTCCACGGCATCGAGTTCCTCGACCCCCGCCACCTGGCGCCGACGGTAGACGGTATCGTCTTAGCGGGAGGCAGCGCCTTCGGCCTCGAGGCCGTCTGGGGCGCGATGGAGTATCTCGAGGAGCATGGCCGGGGCTTCCCGGTCTCCCGCACCGTGGTGCCGCACGTCGCGGGCGCGATCATCTTCGATCTGAACGTGGGCGACCACCGCGTCCGGCCGGACCGCGCCATGGGCTACGCCGCGTGCGCCGCGGCCCGGCCGGGGCCGGTGGAGGAAGGCAGCGTGGGCGCCGGGACGGGCGCGACGGTGGGGAAGCTCTACGGCATCGAGCGCGCCATGCGCGGCGGCCTCGGCGTCTCGCGCGTGGAGCGGGACGGCGTCGTCACGGCCGCGCTCATGGTCGTCAACGCCGTCGGCGACGTGCGCGACCCCGTCACGGGCCGCCTCATCGCGGGAGCGCGGGACGCGGCCGACGGCAGGCGGCTGGTGGACTCCGCCGCGGCCCTCGAGAGCGGCGCGCCGCCTCCCGGATTCCGCCCCGTCAACACCACCATCGGCGTCGTCGTCACGTCGGCCGCCCTCGGCAAGGCCGAAGCCGCGCGCGTGGCGCGGCTGGGCCTCCAGGGTTTCGAGCGGGCGCTCTCTCCCCCGCACCTGCCGACGGACGGCGACGCCCTCTTCTGCCTGTCTGTCGGGGACGCGCGGGCCGATCTCGCGTCGCTGGGCAGGGCGGCGGCGGAGGCCGTGGCGGCGGCGATCGCGCGTGCCGTGCTCTGCGCGACACCCCTGCCGGGCCTCCCGACGGCGCGGGAGATCGAAGCCCAGAATTCTTGAAGTGCCGCGCGCGCGACGGGGTAGAATCCGGTACTAGAGGCTGATGTGAGCCCACTCGGCGCCACCGTCCTCCGGATCATGCTGGGCGTGACCTTCATCGCCCACGGTTACTACATCTACGACGTGGTCACTTCCGACGTCCTCAGCGTGATGATCAACAAGCGGCTCGGCCTGCCCCTCGGCGACTACGTCACGTCGTATATACTCCTCGCCCACTTCGTCGGCGGCGTCATGCTGATCCTCGGGGTCTTCACACGCATTGCGGCGATGGCGAACCTGCCCATCATGATCGGGGCGGTGTTGCTGTTCCACTTCGACCAGGGGTTCTTCCTGCGAGGGGTGATCATCGACGCCGCGCGGGGCAAGGCGGACGTGGTGGGCTACGAATACGCGCTGTTCGTCCTGGCTGCGACCCTCGCCCAGTGCTTCCTAGGCACGGGCGCCATCGGGCTGACCAAAAGCTAGCCGGTCCCTCAGCGCCCGCGGAAGGATCAGCGCGTTTCTTCCATCCAGAGCCCGACCGCGCGCAGCGCCGGCTCGTCGTTGAAGTGGAAGAGACAGGCCGGAGCCGACGCCGAAAGATTCTGGTGCTGGACCCACTGCCAGGGCGGAACGGCGACACAGTCACCCTGCTCCCAGGTAAACGTCTCGTCGCCGATCTTGCTCTCGCCGCGGCCTTCGATCACGTGGAAGACCCCGCTCGCGGTCCGGCGCTCTGCCGGCGTCCGCTCGCCTGAGCGCAGCCACTGCGCCTCGCAGCCCATCGTGCGGAGCGGAAAGGTCCCGGTCCGCGGGTTGACGTAGCGCAGGATGACGGGCCGATCGCCGGGGGCGGCGGCCGCCATGGCCGCGAGCGCTCCCCGCACGGCGCTCCACGGCCAGCGCACCTGCGGATAGCCCGTGTCCTCGTAGCGCGAGGCGCGCGGGACGACACCCGCGGCGGTCAGCTCATCCTGCGACGAGTCGATGGCCGTCGCCGGGGCGGCGGCCGGGCGCATCTTCGACGCCCAGGCCGCCTCGAAGCTCCGCACGAGCGGGATGTCGAGCCCGTCGAGCCAGATCACGGGTTCCGTTCCGTCGTGGCCGTGGTCGTGCCAGCGCATCGGCGGTGTGATGATCAAGTCGCCCGGCTCCATGGCGCACTTGACGCCGTCCACCGTCGTGAAAGCGCCCCGCCCCTCGACGATCAGCCTGAGCGCGGCCGGGGTGTGGTGGTGGCTCGGCGCGGTCTCGCCCGGCAGGATGATCTGGAGCCCCGCGAACAAGGTCGCCGTCGCCGCGTACGCGCCGCCCAAGCCCGGGTTGCGCAGCACGAGCACGCGGCGCTCGGCCTGCTCGATCGGCACGAGGCGCGCCGCCTCGAGCAGCGGCCCGCGCATCTCGGTCCAGCGCCAGCGGTGGGGCACGGCCTGCGTGACGCGCTCCTGCGGCAAGAGCGCGTGCAGCGCCGTCCACAGCGGCGCCAGGGAGAGCCGGTCCAGCCCCGCAGAGTACTCGGCGGGTAAGTTCGGATCGCGGGTCGTCATCGAGCTGGAATCCACGTTCATCTCCACCCACGTGACGTAGGAAAGCGCTTCAGCATACGGGCGCCCGCAGGAGCCGTCAAGAACGTCACCGGCCCCCTGCCGGGCTGGGCGTCACGACCCGATCGAGCCAGGTTGTCACGATGGAGCAGAAGCCCGCGGGGTCGTCGAGGATCAAGTGGTGCCAGGCGTCCTTCACCTCGGCGAACTGGCCGCGCTGCACCGCGGTCGCGACGCGGAGCCACGCGTCGCGGTCCATGATCCGGCTGCCCTCGCCGCGCACCACGAGCGTGGGGCAGACGACGCCGGGAAGCAGCGGCCAGGCGTCGGGCCGCGCCTGGGTGAAGACGCGACGATCGACCGCGTAGTGCCAGACGCCGGGCGTCCGTTCGACGACGGCCGTCTCGCCGAGATGGCGGATCCAGTCCGCGGGCGCCTTCGTCTCCGGCGGAGAGAGCCGGTAGCGCGAGCCCGCCTCGGACGGATTCGCGAATTCAGGGCCCGGGCGCTCGACCTGCTTGAGCGCCCAGGCCGTCTCGTCCTCCGACCATTGGGTCATGGTGTCGGTGATGACGAGGGCGCCCACCCGATCTGGGTGCCGGGCGGCGAGATACGCGCCGACGTAGCCTCCCAGCGAATGGCCGATGACGAGCGGCGAGCGCCAACCGAGCGCGTCGAGGACGGCGACGATGTCGGCCGCGTAGTCAGCGGGCCGGTAGGCAGGGGGCTCGCACCAGCCGCTGCCGCCGTGGCCGCGCAGATCGAGCGCGGCGACGGAGTAGCGCTCGGCCAGGAGCGGCGCGGTCCAGTCCCACCAGTGGCTGTGGGCTGCCAGCGAGTGGAGGAGGAGCGCCGGCGTCCTGCCGGGCTCGCCCCACTCGTGGAGCCGGAGGCGAAGCCCGTTCGCCTCGATGTCGCGCGCGGCGCCGCAGGCCATCCTATGCCCTACTCCTCCGATGCTCCCGGCCTCAGCTTGTCGCGGGCATCCGCCAGGCGCTCGGCCTCGCTCCGCACCTTCGCCAATCGCCCCGGGTCGTAGAGAAAGCGCGGCTCCGTCGTGTAGCCCGACCAGCTCGCCATGTAGTCGGGCCGCGACAGCCCGAGCGCGAAGTCGGAGATCTTCGCCGGGTTGGCGAAGTCCGCCATGATGCCGACCTCTTCGAAGATCTGCGGGCGCTTGTCGTCGAGAAGCGCCCCGAGGGCCTTGGGATGGGGCCCGTGGGGCAGGCCCACCGGATGGACCGAAACCATGCCCTCCGAAAAGACTCCGCCGCGGCTGAAGAACTTGCCGGTGTGGTACCCGAGGGTCTCGCAGTAGTCGAGATTGTTGTGGAAGAAGGGCACCCAGAGCCCTTCCTTCTCGGCCGAGCGCACGGTGAAGACGCAGATGTAGCAGCCGGGAAGGATGAAGACCGTATGGCCGGAGGGCGGCACGTGCGAGCGGTCGGCGACGAGGGGACGCACGTCCTCCACCGCAAACTTGTACGGCAGGTAGGTCCCGCGCCAGCCGACGGCGTCGAACGGATGTGTCGGGTGCACGCGGCGCGCGTAGGTGCCGTCGGTCTTCGAGACGATCTCGAAGCGCCCGGCTTCGTTGCGCGTATCGAGCGAGCGCGGAAACTTGTAATCGCTCCGGCTGTGGGTGAGGAACTGCCCCGTCGTCACGGCCTCGGCTTTCTCCGGGTCGCCCGCGAAGCTCTCGTAGACCCAGTAGTACTGCGGGCCCGGGTCGCACTCGAAGCGGTGCGTGATGCCCTTGGGGATGATCAGGAAGTCGCCCTTGCGGTAGGCGATGGGGCCGAACGTGGTCTCGAGCGTGCCCGAGCCCTCGTGGACGAAAAAGACGAGGGTGGCCGAGTGGTGCTCGAAGAAATAGTCCATCGGCGCGGCCGGCGCCGTCACGTTCATCGCCGCCGTCGCGTTGGCGATCAGGCGCCCCATGCCGCGATAGACGTCGCGCGGCGCCTCGGGCTTGAGCACTCCGAGGGCGTGGTGGACGCCGCCGACAGGACGGAGCGCCGACTCCCAGTGCGGGGAGAAGGTCGCGCCGTCGAGCAGCCGGCTCTCCTCGGGCAGCCAGTTCGTGGGCGGGTAGAGGTGGTAGGTGTGGCTGACCTTGCCGGCGAAACCGCCGCGACCGTGCTCCTGCTCGTACACGTGACGCATGAGCGGCCCCGCGTGCGGCGCGCGCGGCACGATTCCGACCTCGGGGATCCCGCTGAAGTACTCGAACTTCTCCATGGCTCGCCTCCTGAGTCAGCGCTGCCTAGACGGTGGCGAAGAAGCGCGCGGGCGCGCCCTCGGTGCCCGCGATCTTGTAAAAGGGCGCGGCGAAGTCCACGCGGCGGCGAGGCAGCGCGCCCAGATTGGTCAGTCCTTCCATGATGACCACGCCCGCGCCGAGGATGACCCGGTGCATCGCGAAGTCCTCGGAGGTGAAGTCAGCCAGCCGCGCGCAGTACTCCTCGAAGAAATCGAAGCCGATGTTTTTCGGGCCCCGGTCTACCAGCCACTGCGCGGACTCCGGCGGGAAGTACGGCGACTGGGTGAAGTAGTCGGGCCACGTCCCGTACATCTTGTCGGTCCAGCCGGTGCGCAGCAGTACGATATCACCGCGCTTCACGTCGCCAGCGCCGGCCGTCTTGAGGTCGTCGATCGTGATCGCGTGATTGGCGCCGACCCAGGAGAGGTCCACCACCAGCGCCTCTCCCATCACCTGGTCCAGCGAGATCTCCGCGGTCGTGATGCCGTTCTTGAAGACGTGGAGCGGCGAGTCGATGTGCGCCCCGGTGTGGAGGCTCTGGTGGACGCTCGAGACCTGCCAGAAGCCGGGGCCCCGATTGTGCGGCGTGACCTCGAGCCGCATGTTGGTCGAAGGCGGGCTCATGGTGCTCGAGTCCACGGTGACGGACAGATCGACGAAGCGGCCCATGCGGTCCCCTTTCCCGGCGGTCAAGACTAGCACCGGCGCTCCGTGTATGCTATCCGTCCCATCCAGCGAAAGGGGTGCGCCATGCGGCTCGACGGGAAGGTCGCGATCGTCACGGGCGCGGCGAAGGGGATAGGCGCCGCCATCGTGGAGGCGTGCGCTCGCGAGGGCGCGCGGGTCGCCGCGCTCGATCTGGACGGCGCGGGGGTCGAGGCCCTCGCAGCGGCGCAGCGGGGGCGCGGAGCCGACGTGTTGGCAATCCGGACAGACGTAACCCACTCGGCGGACATCGCCCAAGCGCTCGACGCCGTGCTCGCGCGCTGGGGACGGGTGGACATCCTCGTCAACAACGCTGGCGGCTTCGCGGTGATCCGCGCCACCGAGGACATCACGGAACAAGAGTGGCAGGCCATCCTCGCCTCCAACCTGACCAGCGTCTTCCTCTGCTCCAAGGCCGTGCTCCCGATCATGAAGCGGCAGCGTTACGGCCGGATCGTGAACCTGGCTTCCGTGGTCGGCCGCGCCGGCGCGGTCCGCGTCACGTCCCACTACGCGGCGGCCAAGGCCGGCGTGATCGGGTTCACGCGTCACCTGGCCCTCGAGGTCGGTGCCGACGGCATCACCGTCAACGCGGTCGCGCCCGGCACCACCGCGACCGAGCGCGTGCTCAAGGCCCGGACCCCCGAGGAGACGCGGCGGGTGGCCGAGGCTATCCCCGTGAGGCGCCTCGGCGAGCCCGGGGAGATCGCCGATGCCGTCGTCTTCCTTGCCTCGGACTCGGCTGCCTTCATCAACGGCGCTACGCTCGATGTCAACGGCGGCCAGGTCATGGCGTGAGCAGATGACCGATACGCTCCTCGTCGAAGCGCGCCGCGAGCTGGCGCGGCTGCCGATGGTGCTCGAGGCCCTGCTGGCCGGTCTCGACTCGGCGGGCGCGCGGACGCGACCGGCGCCGGACGAGTGGTCGCCGGTCGAGATCCTCTGCCACCTGCGCGATGAGGAGACCGAAGACTTCGGCGACCGCCTGCGCGTCATCGTGGACGGCGCGGATGAATTCGCGCCGATCGATCCGGAGCGCTGGGCCAAAGAGCGGCGCTACCACGAGGCGAGCCTGCCCGATGTGCTCGAGTCGCTTCGCGCGCGTCGCCAGGCCAGCCTCGACCTGCTCGCCTCCGTCTCACCGGAGACGCTGAAGGGATCGCGGCCTCACGAACGGCTCGGCCGCCTCTCCGGCCTCGACATCCTCGCGGCATGGGTGGCCCACGACCGCATCCATCTGGCTCAGCTCGCCGGGACACTCGCGCGGACCTGGGCGCTTCGATGGGTGCCCCTCCGGGCCGAATACGCGGGCCCTATTCCCTACTCGCCGGACCCGCAGCGATGACCGTATCCCCCGCCGCGGGGCAGGCCGGTTGCCATCCCCTGGCGCGCTGTGCTACTTGTCTCCCGGGCTCCCATCCATGATCCGACTCGATCCCAAGACGACAGCGGCCATCGCGATCGACATGCACCGAGGGCATCTCGACCCCTCGGTCGCCACGCTGCCGTTGCCCGCCGAGCGCTGCGGCCCCGTGATCAAGCGCGCCGCCGCGCTCCTGGCAGGCCTTCGCGAGCGCGCCGTCCGCGTCATCCACGTCGTCACCGAGTACCGAGATCCCGGCGAGATCGCGGCCAACCCGTTCTGGAGAGCCGCGCACGATGATCCTGGGAAGGCCCGGCGCGGCATCCTCGCCCATAACCTGGCCGGCGGCCCGGGCACGGAGATCATCCCCGATCTGCTGGACCCGGGCGATCTTATCGTGCGCGGAAAGAAACGCTACAGCTCCTTCCACGGCACGGATCTCGAGTTCGTCCTGCGCGGGCTCGGCGTGGACACCGTGATCCTGGCAGGCATCAATACGACCACCTGCGTTCTCTGCGCCGCTTTCGAAGCCACCAACCTCGACTTCCGCGTGGTGATCGCTAGCGAGGCCGTGGACTCGATGGACGGGGAGGAGATGCACCGCTTCGCGCTCCGGCTCATGGCCGCCGCTACCGGCTGGCCTCTCGGCAACGACGATATTTTCCAAGCGCTCGGCAGGTAAACATCCCTTCGGGGTTCGATAAGGAGAGGTTCATGCGCAAGGTACCTTCGATTGCCGTCGTGATCGGCGCCGCCCTCGTGCGCGCCTTACCGGCCCGAGGACTTGCTGAAGAACCCCGTCTACTCGCGCGACTACCCGCCGTGCACCAAGCGCTAGCCCCCCCTCACCCTGCCCTCTCCCCCTTGTATCATGCAGACACCGGCCAAGAAGACTGGCCGGGTGAAGGTGGGCGGGAGCCCGTTTCCCCCTCGGTCGACCGAGACCGTCCCGGAGCTTGGGGCCCCGTCCGCCGCTTCACG
>JAUSJX010000042.1 GCA_030647435.1 Candidatus Rokuibacteriota bacterium | reverse complement strand
TCGGTGGGCTTCAGAGTCTTGGTTTCCCTCCACCCTGCCACCCAAGTTACGGGGCTCTGGCTCTTACCCCGGCGGGACTGCCTCCCGCTGAACACGTCAGCTTTCTCTGGACGCACGGTTGATGACCAGCTCGAACTTGGTCGGCCGCTCGACCGGCAGATCGCCGGGCTTGGCGCCTTTGAGAATCTTGTCCACGAAGTAGGCGGCGCGGCGATATAGCTCGAGAGTGTTGTGGTCGTAGCCGATCAGGCCGCCAGCTTCGACGAACTGCTTGCTTCCGGCCGAGGGGAGCCGCCTCCTCGCCGCGACATCCGCAATCCTCGCGCTGTTGGCAGTAAATACCGCTTCGTTGGTGATCACGACTGCGTCAACGCGCCTTTGGGCCATCGCCGTGAAGACGCCGTCGAACTCGTCCGGCTGGCGCTCCTCGAAGCGCGACAGACTCACCTTCATTGACTTCGCGACCCCTTCCATGTCATTGAGCTCCGACACGTACGTGGGATTGTCCGGATTCAAGAGGACGGCCACATGGGTCAGGCGCGGCATTGCCGCCTTGAGCAACTCGAGCCGTTTGCCATAGAGCTCCCGGCCAAAGAAGGTGGATCCGGTGACGGTCCCGCCCGGCCGTGCGAGACTGGCGACAGCGCCCACGGCAAGGGCGTCGCCGGAGGCTGCCATGACACAATGGGAATCGTCGTGGTCGCGCGCTTGGCCGCAAGGGTTCCTGGCGTCCCTGAGGTCACGAGGACGTCAACCTTGAGGCGAACCAGCTCGGCGGCAAGATCAGGGAGCCGGTCATAGTTCCCCTCGGCCCACCGGTACTCGATGACGATGTTCTTGCCTTCCACGTACCCGAAGTCACGGAGGCCCGCCCGCAGTGCCTCCAACCGGTTCGCGATACCGGACGCGGAGGTGGGGCCCAGGAACCCAATGCGAGGAGTCCTCACCGGCTGCTGCGCATCGGCAGCGAGCGGCGCCGCGATGAGCGCCAGGACAGCGAGGGCCACTACTATCTGCACGGCAGCCTTCGGCATGAGGATAGGCCACGGCGACCTTATCCGACAGTTGGAACAGCCGCAAGTCCGGGTCGTGGCGGAAGGGACCAGGCGCGCGGTGCGTGCCAGCCACGCTGCCGTCCCGTGCTAGGATACCGGTCGGTGAGCCGCGGACCCTGTGAGGTCGACATGAGGAGATCGCCATGAGCCTGTTCAAGGAGCTGAACCACGTGAGCATCACCGTCACCGACGTCGCCAAGGCGCGAGAGTTCTACACCGGCCTGCTCGGTCTCGAGGAGATCCCGCGGCCGGCCTTCGACTTCCCCGGCATCTGGTACAGCCTCGGCGGCGGCCTCTCGCTGCACATCATCCTGAACGACCAGCTCGTGCGCCCGGCGGTCGAGCGGGAGAAGATCCTGGCGCGTTACGCGCACTTCGCCCTGTGGACCGAGGACGCCGACAGGACCGCGCGTCAGATCTCGGACCTGGGGCTGCCCTGCCGCGACGTCGTCTCCGGGCCGACGGGCCTTCGCCAGGTCTTCGTCAAGGATCCGGACGGCAACATGGTGGAGTTCATCGGCCCGACGAAATCCGCCGCTCCCCGGCGCATGGAGTCCTAGCGGGCGCCCCGGTCACTACCCGTTTC
Organism: Candidatus Rokuibacteriota bacterium; assembly: GCA_030647435.1. Taxonomy (NCBI): domain Bacteria; phylum Candidatus Rokuibacteriota; species Candidatus Rokuibacteriota bacterium. Next base: position 39,425 of record JAUSJX010000042.1, on the reverse strand, counting down.
CGCCTCGCACCCGACAATTTTGGGGGCCCGGGGCGCCCCATGCCTCGTAAGTACACGATTCTCTGACCCGCGCGAAGTGGCCCGACCTTTGCTCCGTGATGAAGCAGGACGCGCACTATGCCCACGATCGGAGCCCCTTCGCCCGCGCCGGACGCCCGCGCTCGCATCTTGCTCGTCGACGACGATCCCATGATCACCCAGCTCATCACCGACATGCTCAGTCTCGACGGGTATGAAGTCGAGACCGCGCCCAACGGCGTCGCGGCGCTGGCGAAGATCGAGGGCCGGCGCTACGACCTCATCCTGACCGACCTCCACATGCCCGAGCTGGACGGCGCCGGCCTCTACCGGGAGTTGGCGAAGCGTCAGACACATCCGCCGCAGAAGATCATCTTCCTCACGGGCACCGCGGGGACCTCAGAGGCGCATCGCCTCGTGCAAGAAACCGGTCTGCCGCTGCTGCGAAAGCCCTTCAATGTCGTCGAGCTGCTGGAGCTGGTTCGGAAAGTCCTGAGCGCCGCGTAGTAAGCACTTCTCCCGCCACAACGATCGATAGCGGCCAACGCAGGAGCCGTGTAGACTGAAGACAGTCTTCACACCCACCAAGTGGATTCAGCACGATCCTGGGCCTCGGTCTTCGCCGGGCTCTTCCTGTCGCTCCGCTCCGGGGCTCAATTCACCGCTTACACAGAGGAGAAGGCATGCGGTATCGCTTATTTATCAAGGGCGCGGCGCTCGCGCTGCTGGTGCTGGGAACGGTGGCCGACGCGTTCGCCGGCCCGGCGACCGACCAGCTCAAGCCCGAGATCGACCGGGTCATCGCCGCCATCGAGGATCCGGCGCTGCAGGCCGAATCCAGGACCGCGGATCGGCGCCAGGCCGTCCGGGCCATCACGGCCCGCATCTTCGACTGGACCGCGATGTCCAAGCGGGCCCTGGGAGCCCACTGGGAAGCGCGGACCGCGGACGAGCGCGCGGAGTTCATCCCTCTCTTCCGCGAGCTGCTGGAGCGCGCGCTGCTCGGGAAGATCGAGCAGTACGGCGCCGAGACCGTCGCCTACGTAGAGGAATCGCCGGACGGCGACGACACCATCGTGCGCACCCGGGTCACCCTCAAGCCCACTTGGGAAGTGGGCGTGGACTACCGGATGGCGTGGCAGGGCACCCGGTGGATGATCTCCGACGTGCTGGTCGAGCGCACCAGCCTCGTGCGGAACTTCCGCTCCCAGTTCGACTCCGTCATCAAAAGGTCGTCCTACGAAGAGCTCGTCAAGAAGGTCAGGGCCCGCCTGCCCTGATCGGAGCCCTACCCGAGGGACTTCAGGAACTCCGCGTTGGTCGCGGTGAGGCGGAGGCGCTCGAGCATGGCCTCCATGGCCTGCACCGGCTTGGTGCCGGAGAGCGCGCGACGGAGGAGATGGATCTTCTTCAGTTCGTCCTCGGTGAAGAGGAGCTCCTCGTGGCGGGTGCCGGAGCGGAGGATGTCGATGGCCGGGAAGATGCGGCGGTCGGCCAGCTCCCGGGTGAGATGGAGCTCCATGTTCCCGGTGCCCTTGAACTCCTCAAAGATGATGTCGTCCATCCGGGAGCCCGTCTCGACCAGGACCGTCCCCACGATCGTGAGCGACCCGCCCTCCTCGAGTTTGCGGGCGGCGCCGAAGAAGGCGCGCGGCATCTGGAAGGCGCGGCTGTCGATGCCGCCGGTCATGGTGCGCCCGCGCGAGCTCAGCTCGTTGTTGTACGCGCGCGTCATGCGCGTGAGGGAGTCGAAGAGGACGAGCACGTCCCGCTTCTCGAGCACCAGGCGCTTGGCCTTCTCGAGGACCTGCTCGGTCACCTCGATGTGGCGGCGGTAGGGGTTGTCGTTGCTCGAGGCGACGATCTCCGCCGCCTTGCCGATGGTCATCCGGAAATCCGTCACCTCCTCAGGGCGCTCGTCTACCAAGAGAATGATGACGATTACTTCGGGGTGGTTGGCGAGCACTGCCTTGGCGATGCCTTGCAGCAGCATGGTCTTCCCCGTCCGCGGCTGGGCGACGATGAGCCCGCGCTGGCCCCGGCCGATGGGCGCGACCAGGTCCATCGCGCGCATGGACAGTTCGGACGCCGTGGTCTCGAGCTTCAGCCGCTCGTAGGGCTGGACCGCGGTGAGACTCTCGAAGCCCGAGGTCGCGGCAGCCGGCGGCGGCATCCGTGATGGACCCGGCCCGCGCGACCCGCCGGGCTGGTGCCCTCCCGGCCGGTGGGAGTGGTGAGACCGTCTACTCAACTGTAACGCTCATATCTGAAGACCTCATGGCTGCATGGGTAGGCTGACGAGCCCGGCTCGCACACGGGCTGGAGTGCTCCCCGCAGCACTGCGCTCGGGGTAGCTAACAGTCTAACTCAAAACGCGGGTTTCCGAGTAATCGGTACTGGGCCAAGTTGCGAGCCAGACCAACTCAGCTCTCGCCTCGTGGCTACGCCCCCTCAGCTCGAACGGCCACGCCCGAGGGAGCCAGCTTTGCCTAGCGTACGTGGCAGTTCGAGCTGAGTGGCGCAGCCACGAGGCGAGGGCTGAGACAATTGTACGTTGAGCGTCGCTGGCGACCGAGAACGTGGAAGTTCGAGCTGAGCGGCCCGCCGCGAGGCGAGGGCTGAGTAAATCTGGCGAAGCAAATGGGCCCAGTACCCGCACGGAGCCGCGCCTACCCGGTCCGCGCCAGCAGCGCCAGGATCGCCTCCGCGACCGCCGCCGGCTGCTCGCGCGGCAGGAAGTGACCGCCGCCCGGCACGACCCGGCGCTCGGTGCCGGCCGGGAAGAGCGGCATGTGGCGCTCGGACTGCCGCGCCGGGTCTACCGTGTCCTCGGCCCCGTGCAGCACCGTGGTCGACACGGTGATCGGGGGCCGCTCCGCGAGGTGCCCCTCGAGAGCGTCGAAGCGCGCGTCGCCTCGCGCATGGCCGTGCCGGTGGCGGTAGGAGTGGATCACCACCTCGACGAAGTCGGGGCTGTCGAATGATTGCGCCGTGCGGTCGAAGGTGGCGTCGTCGAAGCGCCAGCTCGGCGACCATTCGTGCCACAGGAGCCGGCAGATCTCGCGCCGGTTCTGCTCGAGTCCCCGGCGGCCGCGCTCGGTGTTGAAGTACCACTGGTACCACTTGGCCCGCTCCTCGGCGGCGGGCGCGGGGCGCGACGGCGCCGTCGTGTTCTGCACGTTGTACCCGCCGATGGTTACCAGCGCGCGCACGCGGGCCGGCGCCACGATCGCGGCGATGCACGCCGCGCGACCGCCCCAGTCGTAGCCGGCCAGCGCGACGCGCGGCAGCGCGAGGGCGTCGATGAAGTCGAGCAGGTCCTGTCCGATCGCCGCCTGCTGGGCCATGCGCAGCGCCGTGGGGTCGAGGAAGCGGGTCGGTCCGTAGCCGCGCAGGTAGGGCACGAGCGCGCGGTGGCCGGCTGCGGCGAGCGCCGGAGCCACGCCGTCCCAGGCGCGCACATCGTCGGGAAACCCGTGCAGGAGGACGACGGGGAAACCTCGCGGATCGCCGTGCGCCTCGTAGGCGATCTCCAAGCCGGGTGTGAGGACCGTGAGCGTCACTACACCCGTTCCACGTCAGGCCGGCCGAACATCCCGTAGGGGCGCACGAACAGCATCGCGATGAGCACGAGATAGGAAGCGACGTTGCTGAAGCCCCCGCCCAGGAGCGGATCGACATACCCCGCCGCCAAGCTCTCCAGCACGCCGACGACGACGGCGCCGGCGAGGGTGCCGGGAATGCTGTCGAGCCCGCCGATGATGACGATCGGGAACACCTTGAGCCCGACGAGCGCCATGCCGAAGCCGCCGCCGGACACGACCGTCCACAGCGTGCCCGCGCAGACCGAGAGAACGCCCACCATGGCCCACGTCAGGGCGAAGTGACGGTTGAGATCGATGCCGACCGCCATGGCGGCCGGCTGGTCGTCCGCGATGGCTCGCAGCGCGACCCCGGTCCTGCTCCGGCTGAAGAACCAGCTCACGGCGGCGACGCAGACCAGAGCGACCCCCGCCCCGACGACCTTGCCGACCGCCACCGGCACGCCGTGCACGACCCGCGGCTCCTGGGGGATCGGAAGCGGGATCGCGGCGGGGATGTCCGCGAACACGAGGGCAGCCGCACCGCGCATCAAGGCGCCGAGCCCGAGCGTGACCATGATCAGGGAGATCAGCGGGCGACCGCCGAGCCGGCGCAGGATCAATCGGTTGAAGGCGAAGGCCAGCGCCACCATGCCGGCGCACGCGGAGCCGAGGGCTCCGGCCAGGCCGAGCCCCAGCGCGTGCAGCCCTGTGGCCACCAGCCGCGAGGCGACCATCGCCCACTCGCCCAGCGCGAAATTGATCATGCGGGACGCCTTGTACACGACCACGAAGGCGAGGGCGATCGGGGCGTAGACGACACCGGCCAGCACCCCATCCACGAACAGGGAAACGAAGAACAGCACGTTCGCTCCCCCGTCGGCGATCAGTCGCGAGGCCGTCCCGCCAGCGCCTTCGCGACCTCCGCCACCGAGGGCCTTGAGGGCGCGTCCTTGTAGCCGGCGAGAGATTCGTAGATCTCCGCGGCGGCCCGAAAGAAGCCGTCGGGAAGCCCGGCGTCATCGAACGTCGCCGCGATCTCCGCCATCTCACCCGTGAATCGCCATGCCTTCCGCGCGGTCTCGCCGGCGGCGCGCTCGGAGCGGGCTCCCAGCTCCGGCTGGCTCCGCGCCCACTCGTCCAACAGCGCTTGGTCGACGCCGGCCCGGATCGCCAGCGCCCGGATGCTCACGAGGAGCGCCGCCGTGCCCTTCGTGTACGCGGCATAGGCCATCTTGAGCGCGGAGGCCGCGCCGGGTCCGCCGTGCAGCGCGATGGCCTCGAGCGGCCCCTGCGCGAACAGGCGGGCGATCCGCCCGGCCTGCTCACCCGAGAGATACAGGCGCGTGGTACCGCGCGCCCGAGCGGGAGGATCGATGATGCCGCCGTCCACGAAGGTGGCGCCGCCGCGCTCGATGATCCGGCCGATGTCCCGCGCTGTCCCCGGGGAGACGGCGTTCCCGTCTACGTAGACGCCGGAGAAGCCCTGGGCCGCCACCACGCGCGCAAGATCGAGGGCCGAATGCGGCGGGCAGACCGAGAGAATCACGCCGCAGGCGGCGCAGAGCGACGCGAGCGTCTTAGCGTCATCGAGCCCGGCCGCGGCGGCGCGCTCCCGGGTCTGCGCGCTCCGCCCCTCGGAGGCCCACAGCACGCGGGAACCTCCGGCGCGCGCCGAGGCTCCTACCGTGACGCCCATCTCTCCCGGGTGCAGGACGCCGATCGTGTGGCTGGTCATCGGGCTCGCTCCTCCTGCCAGAGCAGGTCGCAGTACGCATGGAAACGCAGGATCTGGCCGCCGGGGTAGTAGTACGACAGCTGAGGTCCCGGCTGCCCGCAGATGGCGCACGACTCCAGATCGACCGTGCCGACGTGGACCTGCGCCGGCACGCCCCGCCCGCTCTCGCTCACGAGTGAGCTATCGGCCAAGGTCGGCGGGAGCGCGCCCGCCACCATCAACTCCCGGATCCTCTCGCGAATTTCGCGCTCGTTCATCTCGTTCCCGGCGTGAGTGGGCCGAAGCCCGGCGCGGTCCCCAGCGGCGCGGCCTCTCAGGTCCGGTACGAGGGATCAAGGCGATCGAGGCGCCGGAGCAAGCCCGGCCACACGAGGGCGCCCCTTCCCTGCCCCGGTCTCGCGCCCGCCATGACCTGCCCGTAGGCGCTCTCGATGATCTCCTTCGGCACCGGGATCAGCTCGCCACCGCCCGATTGCGCGCGCACCTGGATCGCGCAGGACGTCTCGAGGTAGTACATCGAGACGAACGCCTCGGCGGCCGTCTCGCCCACGGTCAGCAGCCCATGGTTTCTCAGGATGAGCGAGGTCTTGTCGCCGAGGTCCGCCACGAGGCGCGGCTTCTCGTCGTCACGCAGCGCCGGGCCCTCGAAGTCGTGGTAGCCCAGGCTCGCCAGCACCGAGATCGAGTGCTGCGAGATGGGGAGCAGTCCCGCCCGCTGCGTCGAGACGGCAACGCCGTTGAGCGTATGCGTGTGCAGGACGAACTTGGCATCGTGCCGGGCGGCGTGGATAGCGCTGTGGATGACGAAGCCCGCGGGGTTGACCGAAAACGGCGAGTCCTGGAGCTTCTGCCCCTGCTGATCGATTTTGACCAGGCTCGAGGCCGTCATCTCGTCGAAGAAGACGCCGTACGGATTGATCAGGAACTGGTCCTGCGTGGCCGGCACCCGGGCCGTGATGTGCGTGAACACCAGGTCCTCCCAGCCGTAGCGCGCCACGAGCCGGTAGCAGGCGGCGAGATCCACCCGCACCGCCCACTCTTCGGGCGAGACCTTGTCCCGCAGCGACGGGATGTCGAGAGCCGGATCGGCCATGGGAACCGCCTCCTGTCGATGGGTTCGGAGCACTCACACCTGGCGCAGCGCAGGGTACTGTAGCACAGGACTACCCGCGGCCGACGAAGGGCATCTTCGTCGCCATGACGGTCAGGAACTGAATGTTGGCATCCAGCGGGAGGCTGGCCATGTACACGACCGACCGCGCCACGTTCTGGACGTCCATCGTCGGCTCGACCTCGATGGACCCGTTGGCCTGCGCCACGCCCTTGCTCATTCTCGCCGTCATCTCCGTCGCGGCATTGCCGATGTCGATCTGGCCGCACGCGATGTCGTACTTTCGCCCGTCGAGCGAGGTCGACTTGGTCAGGCCCGTCATCGCGTGCTTCGTCGACGTATACGCGGCCGAGTTCGGCCGCGGGGCGTGCGCCGAGATGGAGCCGTTGTTGATGATGCGCCCGCCGCGGGGCTGCTGGCTCTTCATCATCTTGAAGGCCTCCTGCGTGCACAGAAAGGCGCCGGTCAGGTTGATATCGACCACCGCCTTCCATTGCTCGTACGGCAGGTCTTCGAGCGGCACGGGCGGCGCGCCGATGCCTGCGTTGTTGAACAGCAGATCGAGCCGGCCGAAGGCCTCCTTCGTCCTGGCGAACAGCGCTCGAACCGACGCGGGATCGCTGACGTCGGTCGGCACGACGAGCGCCCGCGAGCCGGTCGACTTCCCCTCCGCGGCCGTCGCCTCCAGCAGATCCTTGCGGCGTCCCGCCAAGGTGACGGCATAGCCTTCCTTGAGGAGCGCCAGCGCGGAGTGCTTGCCGATGCCGGTGCCGGCGCCCGTAACGATCGCGACCCTATTGGATGACGTCATCTCGAAGATATCCTCCTCATCGATCAGGAAGGGCTTCCGTCGTGCAGGAAGGGCTTCCGTCGTGCACAGCAGGCCGCGCGGCCGGCGCTAGACTTCGAGGAAGGCGCGGATGGCGCACGCGAAGGCCTCGGGCTGGTCGAGCGGCACCGGGTGACCGGCGCCCGGAATCTCCACGAGCCGGCCGTCCGGCAGGGCATCGAGCATCCGCTTGGCGACGTCGGCGGAGAGGACGTCGCTGTCGGCCCCGCGCACGAGCAGTGTCGGGGCGGTGATCCGGCGGAGCGGCTCCCAGAGGTCGAGCGTCTCCCGCCGGCCGCCCTGCCGCATCATGTCGCGGAGCGCCTTGTCGTACTTCCACTCGAGCCCGCCGTCGGGGTGAAGCCGCATCCCGTGGCGCACGCGCTCGCGCAGTCCCGCCTCGGGCGCGCGCGGGTTGGCCCGGCGCACGTACTCGATGGCCTCCTCTTCCGACCCGATCCGCTCCGGCGACGCCGCCATCATCTGCCGGATGCGCTCCATCCCCGGCAGGTGTATCTCGGGCCCGATGTCCACGATGCAGAGCCGCTCGATCCGCGCGGCGTGCCCGCCCGCGTACGCGATGCCGACCCGGCCGCCCATCGAGAGCCCCAGCAGCTCGAAGCGCTCGAGCCCGATCGCGTCCACCAACCCCGCGACGTCGCCAGCCATGGTCGCGACGCGGTAGTCGCCGTCCGGCGCGCGGTCACTGTCGCCGTGGCCGCGCTGGTCGAGGGCGATGACGCGCCGATTCGCGGAGAGCTCGCGCCCGAGCGCATCCCAGCTGCGGGCGTGGCTGGTCAGGCCGTGGAGGAGCACGAGCGGGGGCGCCGACTCCGGCCCCCACGTGACGTAGTGAAAGGTGAGACCGCCGACGGTCTTCGAGTGGTCCCGCGGGCCAGTCATAGGCTGCCCCACACCTCGCGCGCCAGCTCGACGCAGAGCGAGAGCTTCGCCCGCTCGTCCTCGACCGCCACGTCATTGCCCTCGACGGTCGAGGAGAAGCCGCACTGGGGACTGACGCAGAGCTGCTCGAGCGCGATGTACTTGGACGCCTCGTCGAGACGCCGCTTGAGGTCGTCCTTCTTCTCGAGGGCGCCCACCTTCGACGTCACGAGGCCCAGGACCACCCGCACGTGCTTGGGCACGTGGCGGAGCGGCGAGAAATCCCCCGAGCGCGCGTCGTCGAACTCGAGAAAGAACCCGTCGTAGGGCAGCTGGTTGAAGATGGTCTCGGCGATCCCGGCGTAGCCCCCCTGGGCGCGCCACGCGGAGCGGAAATTGCCCCGGCAAAGATGCGTGCAGACGGTCAGGTCCTTGGGCCGGTCGCGCAGCGTGGCCCGGATGAGCTCGACCGACAGCGCGAGCTGCGCGTCGGGGTCCTCGCCCTGCGCCCGTCCCCGCGCGCGCATCTCGTCGTCGCACAGGTAGGCGAGGCTGACGTCGTCGAGCTGCAGATAGCGGCAGCCGGCCGCGTAGAGGTCGGCGATCTCCGCGCGATAGGCGGCGGCCAGGTCCTCGACGAACACGTCGAGGTCAGGATAGACCGCCGGATCGATATTGGCGCGCCCGACCTGGGTGTAGAGCATGCAGGGCGACGGGATAGTCAGCTTGGGCGTGCGCGTGGTCGCCGACTTCAGGAACTTGAAGGCCTCGACGAAGATCGGCGTGGGCCGCGTCACCCGGCTGGCGATCCGGAGGTCGGGGCGCGTGAAGAAGCGGTCGCCCTCGCGCCCGTGGAACGTGACGGGCAGCAGCTCGCCTTCGCTGGAGAGACCGCTCAGCTGGAGCAGGAAGTCCATGTGCCAGGACTTCCGGCGCATCTCGCCGTCGGTGATCCCCTGGAGGCCGACGTCCTGCTGAAGCTTCACGCCGTCCCGGATCGCCGCGTCCTCGGCTTTGCTCAGCTCGGCCGCGCTCACCTTGCCCGACTCCCTCTCGAGGCGAAGCGCCTTGAGCGCGGGCGGACGCAGCAGGCTGCCGACGTGATCGGCACGGAACGGCGAACGCGAATCAGCCAAGGTGAGCCTCCAAATAGACGCGGATCAGACCCAGCAGGGCGTCGGTGTGAGGTGTCGGCACGCCGACCATGCCGCCGATCTCGGTCACGGCGGTCACGAGCGCGTCGATCTCGAGGGGTCTGCCCGCTAGGGCGTCCTGCAGCATGGACGTCTTGAAGGCGCCGAGCTTGCGCGTGACGGCGTTGCGGTCCTCGCCGCTCTGGCTGATCGGGCAGCCGAGCCGCTCGCCGATCGCCGCCGCCTCCGCCATGATGGAGACGCTGTAGTGGTTGAGCAGCGGGTCGTCCAGCATGCGATCGCACGTCGCCCCGGTCAGCGCCGAGAGAGGGTTCATCGTCATGTTCCACCACAGCTTGTACCAGATGTCGGCCTGGATGCGCGCGGAAACAGTCGCCTTGAACCCGGCCGATCGCAGGAGCGAAGCGAGCGCCGTGACCCGGGCCGAGAGCGGCGCGCCGCGCTCGCCCCCGGCGGGCTCCCCCCCGCCCAGCTCGCCAACAATCAGCTCGTTGCCGAACCCGTGGCGGACCCGGCCCGGCTCCACCACGGAGCAGGTCGCATGGACCACGCAGCCGCGGTCAGCACCATGGTCTCGCCGCCGAGCAAAGGCAGGATCTTCTCCGCGACCTGGGTCAGCGACGGCCCCCTTGACGGCGAGCACAACCAGGTCCTGCTCGCCGAGCCCGGCGGTGTCTTCAACGACGCGAACCGGCGCAGTCACGAGGGCTCCGGCCTGCTCCAGCCGGAACCCATGAGCCCGGAGCGCCGCCGCGGTGGCCCCCCGCGCGAGCGCGGCGACCTCGGAGCCGCTACGCGAGAGATGCGCGCCGAGGAAGGAGCCGATCGCCCCGGCGCCGACGATGCACACCCTCATGGCGCGCGCTGGCGCTACTTCGCGCCGATGGTGGCCCGGATGCTGCCCAGGTGTTCGTGCACGTGGTTGATCAGGATCCCCTCGATCGCCTGCGCGGCCGTCATGGCCGGCATGCCGGCGAGCACGCTCGCGCTGCGGTCGAGCTCGGCGTCGCTCAACCCGCGGACGAGGGCGCTGGTCTTCTCCCCGTTCGCCTTCAAGAGCGCGAGCGCGGCCGCCTTGGTGACGCCGGCCTGCTCCTTCGCGTGCTTGGCGTTGTTCGCGTGAATCATCTCCCACGTCAGGCCCGGCAAGGGCTGCGCCTTGGCCACCAGGTGGACGAGGCCGCCAACGTTCGCGTGCCCCTCGGCCAGGTGATGGGCCACGACTCCGACCGGCCACTTCTCCGCCGACGTCTCCTTCTTCCAGTCCGCATCACTCAGGCCCTCGACGACCTTGTTGAACTCGGCACACGATTCGTCGAACTTCTTGGCCAGCTGCTCGGCGCGCGCTCCCATGCTGCCTCCTCCGGTAAGGGGTGGTCGGTAAGGGGTGGTCGGAAAGCGGTGGGCGGCGGCTGCCCCAGCGGCCGTCGCATCTGCTCCAGAGCGCTCCATGATAAAGACAACCGGCTTGATCGGCAACCGATGCGGGGCGGAGCCGGCGAAGATCGCGCCGGCGAGCGGGGGCGCTTTCGGCGACGTCAGAGGGGCGAGCTTACGCGTGGAAGCCGGGCGCGAACGGAGACAGTGAAGCGAGCGAAGTCAGTCGCGGGCCTCGGCGATGAACCCCGCCTGCCCGCGCGCCGAGAGGTCCTGGAGCTTCGACACGGCCTCCGGGCGATTGGCGAATGGGCCCACGCGCACCCGCGCCCACACACCCACCCGGTTCCCGGCGGCGTTCGTGAGCCGGGTCTTCGAGATCGTCGCGCCGTCACGGCTGAATCGCTCCGCCAGGTGAGCCGCGGCATCTACCGATTGAAAGACGCCCAGCTGAATCCAGTAGGCGCCCGCCGCCCGGCCACCGCGCGCCGGCCCAGACCTCTCGCGGATTTCGGAGACCTGCGCCGCCACGGGGGCCCGAACTCGCTCCGAGGACGACACTTCGCTGGGGAGCGCCGTGAGATGGATTTCTTGGAAGGTCCTCGGCGACAGAGCCGTCCCAGCCGCCGGCGGCGTGGCTGCCGCATTCGCGCTCCATGGGCTCTGCGTCACCGGCGGAATCCTCGGGATCTGCGGGACCTGCGGTACTGGCGGCGCCGCCTGCGCGGCCGGAACAATTCCCGCGACCTGCGGTGCAGGCGCCGCGACCATGGCGGGCGCGTCAGACTGGCTGCCTCCCAGCCTCGCGAGGACCTCCGAATACGGGTAGGCGGCCAGGACCCGGGTGAACTGCGACCGGTAGTTCGCGATGAGGCTCACCCCATCGATGACCACGTCCTGCACCTTCCAGCGGTCGCCACGGCGAACGAACCAATAGTCGACGGGAAGCTCCAAACCGTTCCGAGTCAGCAGCGAGGTCGCGACGCCTGCCCACTCGTCGCCGATCGACTCGTCGACGTACTGGATCTTCACGCCGTCGGATACGCTGGCCTTCGCGCCGATCATCCCGATGAAGCCGCGCTCGAGGTAGGCGGCGAACAGCCGGACGAACTCGTCCTGCTCGTCCGGAGTTCTCGAAAGCCACGCGGAGCCGAGCGCGAGCGCGGAGGCCCCCCGGAGGTCGAAGATCTCATTGACCAGCTCGCGAACGGCTTGGCGGGGCTGCTCCAGATCGCCGAACGGATCCACGACCTTCAGGACCGCGTTGGCACCCTCGAAGAAGGCTTCCAGCACTGCGGTTGGCGACGTCGCGAGGGCGGGCTGGGCCACGGCCAGCCCAAGCCCCGCAACGAGAGCGAACACTCCGGATCGCCGGGCCCGCATACGCCGGAAGGGTAGTCTAGTTGCCAAACGTGTGCAGGACTTTTCTTGGCTCAGCCGCGCCGGAACTGCAAAGCAACGCCGTTCATGCAATACCGAAGGCCCGTCGGCTTGGGCCCATCGTCGAACACGTGGCCCAGATGCCCTCCGCAGCGGCGGCAGTGCACCTCCGTACGCACGGAAAAGAAGCTCCGGTCCGTGGAGTTCCGGGTCGCCCCCTCGATCGGGGTCCAAAAGCTGGGCCATCCTGTGCGGCTGTCGTACTTCGTGTCTGACGCAAAGAGGGGCAGATCACAGGCGGCGCAGACAAATGTGCCGCCACCGTATTCCTTGTCGAGCAGGCTCGTGCCGGCGCGCTCCGTCCCATGCTTGCGCAGGACATGGAACTGCTCGGGAGTCAGAATCTTTCGCCACTCGGCCTCGGTCTTGGTGATCTCGAACGCTTCGGTCGTCGACATGTCTGCCCCCTCCACGGAGCTTCACTTGAAGATCCTTTTGACGGCTCCCACGGCGTCGTCGATCGGGCCGGTCTTCGGGGCCGGCTGGACGAGCTTCAAGCGTACCTCCGCTGTCTGCCCGGCGACGATCTGCACCTGACGCGCATCGGCCACGAAGCGAGGGTGAATGACCCGAAGGCGGTAGGTGCCCTCCTTGAGCCTCCCGCGGGCCTGCCCCTCGGCCCCCGGCGTCAGCGTGGTCACCACCGCGTCCTTGAGAGTCAGGATCTCCACCGTCGCGTCCGTGACGGGCTTGCCCGTCCGAGCGTCCTGCAGAATAACCACGATCTCACCGATCACGGGCGATCCAGGCCTGGAAAAGTGGAGATACGTATAGAGCCCGACGCTGATGGAGATGAAGCCGGCAATGATCCCGACGATGGCATGGAAGCGCGACAGAGTCAGGTGCTCGCGGAGGGCCTGGACCAGCCGCCGGACCGCGCCGGCAGAAACCTCAGAATCAGTGGGCCCGCGCTCGCCGTCCATGACGCGGCTAGAGTAGCAGGACAGCGGGAGCGGGGGCAATCCGAGCCGCGCGGTCACAGACGCGCGTGCCCCTCCGCGCAGGCGTAGACCTCGACGGGCGTAGCGCGGCCGCGCAGCGCATGCGACGAAGTCCCCCGCGTACAAAGCGGGACGTGCGGCCGGATCTTGACTTATCATACCGGGATTGTGGGAGGGCAGACGCGTGGCTGACGACTGGCAACCCGAACTCGACGAGCTGCGACGCCGTGAGGCCTTTGCCGAGCGGCTCGGCGGCGCGGAGCGCGTCAAGCGGCAGCACGACGAGGGACGCTTGACCATCCGCGAGCGCATCGCGCGCCTGGTCGACCCGGACACCTTCCACGAGGTGGGCAAGATCGCGGGCACGGCGGCGTACGACGCGGACAATGAGCTCGAGAGCCTCACGCCGTCCAACTTCATCTTCGGCCGGGCGCGCGTGGACGGCCGGCCGGTCGTCGTCGGCGGGGACGATTTCACCGTGCGCGGCGGCTCGGCCGACGCGACCATCAAGGGCAAGCACCTCATGTGCGAGCGGATGGCGCAGGAGCTGCGGCTGCCACTCATCCGGTTCGTCGAAGGCTCCGGCGGCGGCGGCTCGGTCAAGACGATCGAGACCACGGGCCGCGCCAACGTCCCCGGCGTCGATGGCTGGGAGACCGTGGTGGACAACATGGCCATCGTCCCCCGCGTGGCGCTCGGTCTCGGCTCCGTGGCGGGGCTCGGCGCCGCGCACCTGGCCGCAGCGCACTATTCGCTGATGGTCAAGGGCACGTCCGCGCTCTTCGTCGCGGGCCCGCCCGTTGTCGAGCGGATCGGCCAGAAGCTGACCAAGATGGAGCTCGGCGGCTGGGAGATCCAGCTCAAGGCCGGCGCCGTCGACGACGCCGTCGACACGGAGGAGGAGGCCTTCGCGCGCGCGCGACGCTTCCTCTCCTACCTGCCGTCATCGATCGATGACGTGCCGCCCCGCGGGCCCCGCACGGACGACCCGAGCCGCCGTGAAGACTGGCTCTTCGGCGCGATCCCGCGCAACATCCGCAAGACGTACCGTATGCGCCCGATCGTCGAGGCCGTGGTGGACCGCGGCTCGTTCTTCGAGATCGCCCCGCTCTACGGCCGCGCGGTCATCACGGGGCTCGCCCGGCTGGACGGCTGGCCGGTCGCCGTCATGGCGAGCGACCCGACGCACTACGGCGGCGCCTGGACGGCCGACACCTGCCAGAAGGTCGAGCGCTTCGTGGACACGGCGCAGACCTTCCACCTGCCGGTGGTCTACCTCGTGGACTGCCCGGGCTTCCTCATCGGCCTCGAGGCCGAGCGCACGGGGACGATCAAGCAGGGCGTGCGCGCGATGTCGGCCATGTGGCAGACCTCCGTGCCCTGGTGCGCGGTGATCGTGCGGAACGCCTTCGGCGTCGCGGGGGCGGCGCATCGAAACGGCCGGCGCTACTGTACGCGCTACGCGTGGCCGTCCGGCCGCTGGGGCTCGCTGCCCCTCGAGGGAGGGATCGAGGCGGCCTACCGCGCCGACCTCGACGCTGCGCCCGACCGCGAGAAGAAAATGGCCGAGATCGCGGCGCGGCTCAACAAGCTCCGCTCGCCGTTCCGCTCGGCCGAGACGTTCTGGATCGAGGAGATCGTCGACCCCCGCGACACCCGACCGCTGCTCTGCGACTTCGCCGAGCTCGCGGCCCCGCTCCGCCGCCCCGGCCCTTCTTCGCACGGCATGCGCCCCTAGATCGCAGCGAGGACGTGTGGGGCAAGCTGCCCCATTGATGGGATCATTGGATGATCTCATCCGCGCGGAGCAGGACCGTCCTGGGAGGATTCTGCGCTCGCGGGTGCAGGACGTCGATCGCCCACGCTACATTCAACCGCTCCCCGAGCCAGCCGGGACACGCCGTCCGCGGATTGAGGCGCAGGCCTTGGGAGTCGTGACACGCGCGGAGAGCTTCGACGGGATCAGCGGGTACTGGAGTAGGCGGCGGCACCTCGGGCAGCGGGCGGCCGTCCGGCCGCAGGAACCGGAGCGCCCCGTCGGGCCCGCGCGCGACCTGGAAGCCCTCCTCGTGCACCGCTCGGTGATGCCGGCGGCAGAGGAGCGCGAGGTTCGACAGCGTCGTCGGCCCGCCGTGCGCCCAGTGGCGGAGATGATGCCCCTGGCCATTGCTCACGCCGCAGCCCGGGAAGCGGCAGCCACGGTCCCGATGGTGGAGCGCCCGCCGTAAGGCGGGGGGAATCGTCCGGGTCCGGGCCCCAATCTCGACCACGCGGCCCTCCTCGTCATGGCGCATCACCACCCGGCTGGCGTCGCAGGCCAGGCGCCGCGACGTTTCCGCGGAAACGCGCGCGCCCTCCTCGAGGACGGACTGGCCCGGCTGATCCGGCTCGGCCAGGGCCTGGGCGTCGATGTGGACCACCACCTGGTAGCGCTCGCCCGGGGCGCCCGGATCGAGCCCGTGGTGCAGGGCCGTCTCCGCGAGGAGGGCCAGCGCGTCGGCCTGACGCTGGGTCATCGTGGGCGTTTCCGCGGAAACGTTTCCGCCCCCAGCCTCTCCCTCCGGCACGCGGGCCCGCTGGTACAGGGCCTCCCGAGCGGCGGCCAGCGCCTGGATGAGGAGCGCCCCCACTTCAGGCTCGAGCCGCCCCCTGAGGACCACCATGCCGTCCTCGTCCTGGTGCACGTGGAGGGCTCGGCTCGCATGCCGCAGGGTGGTCTCCCGAGCCTCGGCCCGCCGGTCTACACACCGCCAGCCGCGGACGATCCGCTCGACGTGAGCGGCCGTGCCCGCGCGCGCCACCCCCAGGAGCCGCGCTTCCGTCTCGGGCGTGGCCACCCGGGTGAGGGCGCGGACCTTGGCGTACGACAGCTGCCCGCCGGCAAGGGCCTGGGCGAGGAGCGGCAGCGTCTCGAGGGAGCGCGCGACCCGGACCCGTTCACGGGCCGCGCCAAGGTCGAGCCCCACCCGCCAGGAGAGCCAGGCGGCACAGGAGCGGAAGCCCGTGTTCCAACCTCCGCGTGCGTCGAACTCCCGGATCAGGGCGAGCAGGCGCGCGGTGGCGGCGTCGAGGTGCGCGGAGAGTTCGGCGATCTCGTCGCCGAGCCGGTCGAGCGCCGCGACGCGATCCGGAGTGGGGAAGACAGTTGACTCGTGGCTCTGCATGGCGAGCCCTCCTGCGCTGACTCTACACCCCGGTTTCCGCGCCTCCGTGGAGCGCCCTGGACATGCGTTCTTGAGACGGGGAATTATTTTCCCATCGGCCCTGCGCGATTGTGCGCAGCGCAGCGAGTATGGGCCGCTGGCGCGGCACTTTCAGAGCGCTGCCGCCACGTGAGCAATCGGCCCCGCAGAAGCTGTCAAGCGGAAAAACGCGGAACCAGCACAACGGCCTTGGTGTATCCAGCTACGTACACAGGGCGATCCATCATTGAATCGCTTCGTCGGCGCGCAGGACTGGACGGTTACTAGAGGCGGCGGTTCACGAGGTCGCGCGCCGCGAGCAACAGCACTGCGGCGGCGATCCAGGCGAGCGCGCCGTCGAAGACGAAGGCCCCGGGCAGGCTCAGCGCGGCGAGACCACCGGTGGCCAGCGGGCTGAGCGCCGTGCCGAACTGGACACCGAGCGCGAGCCAGCCGAAGGCGGCGCCGCGGGTCTCGCTCGGAGCCAGGTGGCCGCCGAGCGAGTAGGCCAGCGTCACCGCGCCGCCCAGCGAGAAGCCGACTAGGCAGCGCAGGACGAGTAGGTGGATCCACGTGTCCGACCACGCCATGAGCGCGCACGGGACCCCGCCCGTCACGCAGCCGAGCAAGAGCAGCCGCGCGATCGGCCAGCGCTGAGCAAGCCGCCCGGCCACGCTGGCCGAGATCGTCCCGCACACGGCGGAAACCGAGATGATGACGCCCGAGATCGCGGCGATCTGCCCGACACCGGGCAGGTCGGCGACTTTCAGCGGAATCAGAAGGGCGAGCCCCCGGTCGATGAACTGGCAGATCAAGAGCAACGCCAGAACGAGCGGGAGATGCGGCAGGCGGAAGAGCTCTCGAAGGGAAAGGTGGGGCGGCCGCTGCCTTGCCTCCCCCGTCCCTCCGGGCCTCTCCTCCTTGAAGAGGACGATCAGCCCGACGAGCGCCAGGGCGCACAGGCCCGCCGTCACGAAGAAGGCGAAGCGGATCCCGAAGTGTGAGGCCACGTAGCCGCCGGCGACAGGTCCCACGGCCACGCTCAAGAGCTGGGCCGACTGGACCCTCCCGATCGCTACCGGCACCTTGTCGCGAGGACATGACACGCTCGCGACGGCCATCGCCATCACCGAGAAGCCCGCGAAGACGCCCTGGAGCAGTCGCGCGATGAACAGCTGGTAGACGGATGTCACGAGCCCCATGGCGGCGATGATGACGACGAAGCCCGCGAGCGACCGTATCAGCATGAGCTTGCGGCCGACGCGATCCGAGAGCCGGCCCCAGAGCGGGCCGAGCAGGGCCGACACGGCGGGCGTGACGGCCAGCAGCACGCCCGACCAGACGGCGATCTGCGCCGGGTCGGTGACGCCCAGCTCGTGGACGTAGAGCGGCAGGAACGGGGAGAAGAACTGGAACCCGAGAAAGGCCGTGAAGACAACGAGCGCCAGCGCCCACACGTTGCGCTGCCAGCTCTCGGGCTCGGAGCGTGGCATCGGCTAGTTGGTTGTCACGCGCTTGGCGTTTCTCAATCGAGCCGAGCTATCGCCGCCAGATCGGTGACCACGAAGCCGCCATCTCCTGGCGGCACGCACTGGCCAACTCGAGCACCCCTACTTGGAGCGAGCTGGACGACTCCTTTGCGCGAAGCTTTGCCCCGAAGGCAACCATGGCGTGAGTCACCTTTTGGTTCGCAACCAGCCCCATGACGCCCCAGTAGAGCTGCCAGAACTGCAGAGTCTTGGCCTCAGCGGCAGCGGCGCCGGCGTCTGCCGTCGCGATGAAGGCAGCGGTCACGACGGCCTCCTCGCACAATTTCAGTTTTCTCTCGAGGTAGGGCTTGGCGGCCTCGACTGAGTGGTTCACCACGAACTGAGCGCCCGCCAACAGCAGTCCGCCCAACGCCGCGACGGAGCCAACAACCTTGAGTCCGTATTCGAGCTTCTCGCCAAACATGGGCACTCTCCTTAAGACGACAGAGAAGAAGTTCGAGGCACGTCAGAGGGGGCGACAGGGCGCCGCCCCCTCGTTGAATCTGAATGGCAGGCTCGACGGGATTTGAACCCGCGACCTCTGGATTGACAGTTCGCACCGCCGATCGCGGCCGGTGCCCGCCTTCTCAACGAGTTGCTCCCTCGCCGGCGCCTGGACTGTGTAGCGGCAAGTGACGGCCAGTTGCGCCTTGTCACGCGGGGTGGGTGACAATCCCGGTGACAGGGGCAATCTGCACTGGCCGATGTCCCTGCCGGCCCAGCCCTCCGGCGGATCCAGTTCTGATGGCGTGCCGGCGCCGCGGGGGCGTGCCTGGGCGCTGATGGGAGGCGACTTCAGCTCGCGCCGCGCACGCGGAATCCCTCGCGCTCCGCGGCCGCAGCCTGGGGCTGGTCGAAGGTGACGAACTCCAGCGCGGCGGGATCGTCGCCGGCAACGACGAGGGCCGCGCCGATCTGCAGCGCGTCGGCAGCCCTGATCGCATGGGTGTCCACCACGCGCTCCGCGTGCCGCCGAACGACCTCCACCGCGGTCACCTCGGACCAGCGCGGCCAGGCCGCCAGGATCTCCCGCTTGGCCCCCAGGAGCCGCCGCGCGGCGGCTGGCTCCTCGCGCCGGCGGCGCGCCAGCGCTGACAGCAGCTCGACGCGGGTCAGGGTCCAGACCACGACGGCGGGATCGGCACGGAGCAGACGCTCCGCCAGCGCGGTGCCGCGCTCGGCCACGACCAGCGGGATGAGGGCGGAGGTGTCCCAGAACCTCACCACCCCGCCCCGCGCTCGGCCAGCAGGTCCTTGAGCACGCTGCCCCGCAGGCGGGGAGGCTTGCGCTTCCCGAGCCACTCGGGGAGGCCCCCAGACCCGCGCCGGATCAGGCCCCGCCGCTCGAGCCGCGCCAGCCGCCCGTCGTGGCCGCGGGAACCCCCTGTCGGCCGCGCGAGGGGAACGATCTGGGCGATGGGCTGATTCCGGTCCAGGACCAGCACGGACTCTCCGCTCCGGACGTGATCGAGGTAGCGGGACAGGTGGTTCTTGAGCTCGGCGATCTTGGCCTTCTTCATATGGCCATGTTAGCCATGTTGGGAGGGACGGTCAAGGGTCACGGCAAGGACCCCACCGCGGCTTCCTCCTGGTTCGCGGCCTCCGGCCTCCCCCCGAGGCGGTAGGCCGCCGCCTCGGAGTGAGGCCTCCCTTGACGCCGCCGCCGTCCCGGCCCAGTATCGCGTCCGGGCACCTGCACCCGTCAACGGGCCATCGCGGAGAGCAAACCGCGGTCTGCCGGAGAGAGGAACATGGATGAGACGACTGCGCTCGTGACCCTCGCGACCTCCCCTGCCGAGTCCGAGGCGTATCAGATGCTGCTCGCGCGGGCGCATCGGAAGACGGGAGCCATTCCCCCGGAGCTGGTCGTCCGGCACGTCCTGGCCGTCACGGCGGGAGCGGACTGGCCCGTGCGGCGCGAAGCGCTCGAGGCGCTGCTCCGCCGGTTCGCCTTCGGACAGGCCGACAGGCTGCAGATCGTTACCCGGCCGGGCGGCGGGGGACCCCTTGGCCTCTACGCGACGCGACGGCAGGGCTCGCCCGCGCGCCCCTACCGCACCCTGCTCCGGTGCGTGGAGCCCATCGAGGGCAGCTGCAGCTGCCCCGACTTCCTCCGCAGCTCGCTCGGCCTGTGCAAGCACCTCCTCGCCGTGCTGGAGGACATCGCCTCGAAGCCGCGCGCCGTCGAGCGGGCCCGGCGCGCGGCCGCTCCTGATGCAGGGCCGCTGCGCTGGGATCCGATTCGCCCCCTCACAGGCGGGGGCGACTGGCTGGCGCGGATCCGCTGGATGGACGGGCTCCCCGCGCCCCGTCTCCGGCGATGGCTGCGCCCGGCCACGGAGGGTGGCTTCACGACCGAGATCCCCGAGGCGCCGGCGCGGCGGCTCGAGCTCGTGGACAACCTCCTCGGCGTGCTCGGGAACGATCAGGGCGAGCCCGCGCTCCACGCCTTGCTCCTGGAGGATCGACGGCGCACCGCGCGTGCCGTCCAGGGCGGCCGGGATCTGCACCGCTTCACGCAGGCGATCCGCTCTCTCAAGCAGCCACTCTACCCCTACCAGCGCGAGGCCGTGGAGCGGTTCCTCTCGAACGGGCGGCTCCTGCTCGCCGACGACATGGGCCTCGGCAAGACCGCGCAGGCGATCGCCGCCTGCCACGCCCTGTGGCGCACCGGCCGCGTCCGCCGGGGGTTGGTGGTCGTCCCGGCCGCGCTCAAGCCCCAGTGGCTGCGCGAGTGGCAGCTCTTCACCGACGCGCCCGCAGCCGTGGTCGACGGCAACCCCGCCCAGCGCCGGGCGGCGTTCGAGGCGTGCCGCCGCGGGTTCCTCGTCTCGAACTACGAGCAGCTCGTCCGCGATCTGGATCTCGTCCGCGCCTGGGGACCGGATCTCGTCGTCCTCGACGAGGCGCAGCGGATCAAGAACTGGGCCACCAAGACCGCGCTGACGGTGAAGCAGCTCGATCCGCCCTATCGCCTCGTGCTCACCGGGACGCCGATGGAGAACCGGCTCGACGAGCTCGCGTCCATCGTGGAGTGGGTGGACGATCTCGCGCTGGAGCCGAAATGGCGGCTGGTCCCCTGGCACACGACGCCGGTGGACGGCAGGACCGAGATCGGCGGCGCGCGGCACCTCGACACCCTGCGCCTCCGGCTGGCCGGCTGCATGATCCGTCGCGTCCGCCGCGAGGTGCTTCCCCAGCTCCCGGCGCGCACGGACACGCGGATCCCCCTGGAGATGACGGCCGAGCAGGTCGAGGAGCACGACGCCCTCAACCAGCCGATCGCCCAGATCCTGGCGCGGGGGAAGCGCCGGCCGCTCACCCAGGCGGAGTTCCTCAGGCTCATGTCGCTGCTCACCACCCAGCGCATCATCGCGAACGGTCTGGCACAGCTGCGCTTCGAGGAAATCTGGCCTGACCTCTCGCGGCTGCCGCGGCCCACGGAGGCCACGCTCAAGGGGCTGGCGAGCCCGAAGCTCCTCGAGCTGCGGGAGCTGATCGGGCAGATCGTCCTCGACCAGGAACGCAAGGTGGTCGTGTTCAGCCAGTGGCGCCGCATGCTCCGCCTGGCGGACTGGGCCACCCGCGACGTCCTTGCCCGGGGCCAGGTCCGGGCGGCGTTCTTCACCGGCGGCGAGGGCCAGAAGCGCCGGACCCAGAACATTGTTGAGTTCCACGATGATCCCGCCTGCCGCGTCCTCTTCGCCACCGATGCGGGCGGCGTGGGCCTCAACCTGCAGCGCGCCGCGAGCGTCTGCATCAACATCGAGCTGCCGTGGAACCCGGCCGTGCTCGAGCAGCGGATCGGGCGGATCTACCGTCTGGGGCAGCGCCGACCCATCGACGTCTACCACCTGATCAGCGAGCCGGGCATCGAGTCACGGATCGCCGACCTCGTGGGCACCAAGCAGGCCCTGTTCGCGGGGCTCTTCGATGGGACCACCGACGAGGTGACCTTCGAGCGCTCGGGCAGCTTCCTCGCCCGGATCGAGCGGCTGGTCGGCCCCGCCCTCGCGCTTCCGGGGCGAGAGGGTGCGACCACCGAGTCGGACGCACTCGCGTCGGACGACGCCGCCGCCGAGCGCGAGATCGATGCCCTCGTGACGGCGGGGGACGAGTCCGGCGACGCGCCAGCCCCGGCCGTGTCCGGTCCGGGGCCGCTGCCCTCGGCGGCCGAGGTGCAGCGGCTCTTCGCTGGGCTCACGGTACAGCGGGCGGCACACGGCGGTCTCGTGATCGAGGCGCCCCCCGAGACCGCCTCGACGCTCGCCGCCCTCTTCTCCGGAATAGCCCAGCTCCTCCAGGCCGCGGCACCGGCCGCGGCCGCACCGCCCGCCCCCAACCCGCGCGTCGCCACCCCGCCGCAAGCCCCCATGTGACAGCAGGCGCTTGAGCACGCCGGCTGCCGCCATGCTCGACGCCCAAAGGTGTCCGATTCCATTCGGCGGGATCTGGCGTGGGCCGCGAGTGCGCTCCACAAGGCGATCGGTAGCGTGGGGTCCGCGGGAAGGAGGCTCGACCGGCGCCCATGGATCGCGACAGGGGCCTCGGCGCATACAAGATCGTGCTCTATCCTGAGCGCTCAATGACAGCAAAGAAGGCATTTCGGTGACAATCAGAAATGACCGCCACCGAAATGGTTGATTTTATGGCGGGCTCGACGGGATTTGAACCCGCGACCTCTGGATTGACAGTCCAGTGTGCTAACCAGGCTGCACCACGAGCCCACAGTGGGAGACAGATTTATACCATGCGTGCCGCACCGTGTCTAGGTTCGGCCGTCTGCGGCGCCCCACACCTGCGTGAGATTGCGCAGGCTCTCCGTCGCGATCCGCTCAGGCCCCGGCGTGAAGTCGAAGGCCTCGACCGCAGCGCGCGGAAGCCCTCGACGACGGGCAGGTTCTCGTACAGCTCGTTGCAGCAGGCGAACCCGCGGATGCCCGGGCCCATCACGATCGAAGCTTTCGCCTGCTCTTGGCGAAGCGCACGGCGAGCTGCGGCAGGACCGCGAGCATCCCGAGCGCGGTCAGCGCGACGAGCACCCGCACGAGCGTCTGCGAGATCGCCCCCTCGCCCGCGATCGCCTCGCCCCCCGCCCAGCCCGCGTAGACGTACACGGCGGCGGCCGGCGCCATGAAGACGAACGAGGCCAGCACGTACGGCACGAGCCTTATACGCGTGAGGCCGAGGGCGTAGTTGAGCAGGTTGAAGGGGATGACGGGCACGAGGCGCACGAAGGCGACGAACTCCCAGCCGCCCTTGTCCACGCCCTCCTTGAGCTTCTTGAGGGGCCCCGAGAGCTTCTCCTCCGTCCAGTCCCGCCCGACGGTGCGCGCGGCGAGGAAGGCGACGGTGGCGCCGGCCGTGGCGCCGACGAGGGAATAGACCGTGCCCCAGACGGGCCCGAAGAGGACGCCGGCCGCCAGGTCGAGGGGCAGGCCCGGCACGAGGAAGGCGGGGCCGACCGTGTAGGCGAGCATGAAGACCAGCGGCCCCCAGGGGCCCAAGCTCGCCACGAAGACCTGGATCTGGGGCACCGTGAGGTAGCGGCGCCAGATGACGGCGCAGGCGATGCCGGCCAGGAGCACAGCCAGCAGGACGAGCCGCCTCACCGTGACGCCGCGCGCTCGTGGCATGGAGCCGCCATTGTCGGGCCACGGCGGTGAGGAACGCAACCGCTGCCGCCACGCCGCTTGACAGCGTCGGCGCTTACCCCTAGAGTCGCCTCACCCATGAAGCGGATCGGCGTGGTGACGATATGCGCGCTGCTGGCCGCCTGGCTCGGCGCCGACCCGGCCCTGGCCCAGCCGCGGGCGGGCGGCGTGCTCCGGGTGGCGCTCCGGGCGGAGGTCTCGACCTTCGACCCGCACAAGGGCGCCTCCGGCACCGACCACATGTACCTCTACCCGGTCTTCGACACCCTCGTCCGCTTCGACGACAAGCTCCAGCCGCGCCCGGGGCTCGCCGAGTCCTGGGAAACGCCCGATCCGAAGACGCTCATCCTGCGCCTCAGGAAGAACGTCAAGTTCCATGACGGCACGCCCTTCAACGCGGAAGCCGTCCGGTTCAACCTGCTGCGGGCCCAGGACAAGACGGTGTCGAGCATGGTCTCGGAGCTCATCAACATCGAGGCCGTCGAGGTCGTGGACGCGTTCACCGTCAGGCTGCGCCTCAAGCGCCCAGACGCCTCGCTGGTCCTGGCCTTCACCGACAGGGCCGGCATGATGGTCTCGCCCACCGCCGTGCAGAAGCTGGGTGACCAGTTCGGGCGCACGCCGGTGGGCGCGGGAGAGTACCGGCTGACCAAGTGGACGCCGGGAGATTCCGTGCGGCTCGATCGGTTCCAGGAGTACTGGGAGCCTGGGCGGCCCTACCTGGACGGCATCCTGATACGCATCATGCCCGATGGCGACACACGGGTGAACGCGCTCCGGAGCGGCCAGGTGGACTTCATCATGGAGATCCCGACCCAGGATTTCGCGTCGCTCAAGGGCGAGAAGGGCATCAAGACCTACGAGGGGCCGTCGCTCGCCTACTGGCGCATCTACCTCAATATGTCCAAGCCCCCGCTCGACAAGAAGGCGGCGCGCGAGGCGATCAACCTCGCGATCGATCGGGCCGCGCTGGTCCGCACGGTGATGTTCGGGCTGACCGACGTCGCGGTGACTCCGTTCCCGTCCGTCTACTGGGCGTCGAACCCCGCGCTCAAGCCGTGGCCGCACGACCCGGCGCGCGCGAAAGCCAAGCTCATCGAGGCGGGGCTGCCCAATGGCTTCACCTTCGACATGGTGGTCGAGCCCGCGCCCGAGCACGTGCGTCGCGCGGAAGCGATCCAGGCGCAGCTGGCCGCGGTCGGCATCAAGGTGGACCTGAAGCCGATGGAGCTCGCCAAGGGCGTGCAGGGCTATTTCCGCGGCCAGGAGTTCATGGCGGCCAACTACCGGTGGACGGGCCGTCCCGACCCCGACCAGTCCGTCCGCGGCATGTTCCACAGCACGGGCTTTTACAATCCCGGCAAGTACCAGGTCGCGCGCCTCGAGGAGCTGATGGACCAGGCCAAGAGCGTGTACAAGCTCGAGGAGCGCCGCGCGCTCTACCAGAAGATCGACGAGATCATTCAGCAGGAGGCGGTGGACGTGCCGCTCTATGTAGCCCCGGTGCTCGAAGGCATGGCGACCAACGTGGAGGGTTATCAGCCGAACCTCCTCGGCAAGCCCGCCTTCCGGGGGGTCTGGCTCCGCCCGAGCCGCTAGCGTGGGCGCTTTCCTCCGGCGGCGGCTCCTCGCCGTCATCCCGCTGGTGCTGCTGGTCACCTCTCTCGTCTTCTCGCTCGTCCTGCTGCTGCCGGGTGACCCCGCCGTCGCGCTGGTCGGCCTCGAGAACGTCACCGAGGAGAAGCTCGCCGCTATCCGCGAGCGGATGGGCCTCAACCGGCCGCTGTACGTCCAGTACGGCCTCTGGCTCGCGCGCGCCGCGCGCGGCGACCTCGGCACCTCGCTCCGCACGGGCCAGCCCGTCATCGAGGCGCTGCGCGACCGCCTGCCGGTCACGCTCGGGCTCGCGGTCGCGGCCACGGCCTTCGGGCTCCTCCTGGGCTTCCCTCTTGCCGTCGTCGCGGCCTCGAAGCGCGGCGGGTTCATGGGCAGCTGCGCGAGCGGCATCGCCGCCTTCGGCGTGGCGGTGCCGAATTTCTGGCTGGGCTCCATGCTGGTGCTGGCGCTCGCGCTCCACCTGCGCTGGCTGCCGGCGACGGGCTACGCGAGCCCGCTGGAGGCGCCGTGGGACGGGCTCCGCCACGCGATCCTGCCCACGCTCACCCTCGGCGCCTCCGCCGTCGCCGAGATTACGCGCCAGCTACGCTCGGCGCTCCAGGACACGCTCAACACGGACTACGTGCGCACGGCGCGCGCCAAGGGGCTCGCCGAGCGCGGGGTGATCTGGAAGCACGCGCTCAGAAATGCCCTCATCCCGATGATCACGGTCTCGGGGCTGACCATCTCGCGCCTGGTCGGCGCCACGGTGGTCGTCGAGTCCATCTTCGCCCTGCCGGGGCTCGGGCGCCTGAATCTCGAAGCCGTGCTCACCCGCGACTTCCCCATGCTCCAGGGCGCCGTGCTCGTCATGGTGCTGATCGTCATCGCGGTCAACCTCGTCTCCGACGTCGTCTATGGCTGGGTCGATCCCCGCATCCGCCTTTCCTGAGGCGCGCAGGGCGGCGCGGCGCTTCGGGCGAAGCCGCACAGCTTCAGCGGGCGCGTGCTTCCTCGTGGCGCTGCTGGGCGGGGCTGCGCTGGCGCCGATCGTCGCCCCGTGGGATCCGCTCAAGCAGAACCTCTCGGACGCGCTGGCCGCGCCCTCTGAGCATCACCTGCTCGGCACCGACGACCTCGGACGCGACGTGCTGTCGCGCCTGCTCCACGGCGCGCGGCTGTCGCTCTCGGCCGCCTGCCTGGCCGTGGCCATCGCGGCGCTCTCCGGCATCCCGGTCGGCCTCGCGGCGGGCTACTCGGGCGGCCGGCTCGACGATTTTCTGATGCGCCTCGTGGACGCGGTCCAAGCCTTCCCCGCCCTCGTGCTCGCCATGGCCATCGCCGCGGCGCTCGGTCCCGGGCTCGGCAACGTCATGGTCGCCGTCGGCGTCGTCTACATGCCGCGCTTCGCGCGGCTCGTGCGTGGCCAGACGCTCGCGCTCCGCGAGGAGCTCTTCGTCGAGGGGGCGCGCGCCGCCGGCGCCACGCACGGCCGCATCCTCCTCCGCCACATCCTGCCCAACGTGTCGGCGCCCATCATCGTTCAGGTCTCGGTGTCCATCGCTTTCGCCCTCCTGGCCGAGACGAGCTTGAGCTTCCTCGGCATCGGCATCAAGCCGCCCACGCCCTCCTGGGGCGCGGACGTCGGGCGCGGCTACCGATTCATGCGGCTCGCGCCCTGGCTCGTCTTCATGCCGGGGCTCGCCATCCTGCTGACAGCGCTCGCCTTCAACTTCGTGGGCGACGGCCTGCGCGACGCCCTCGACCCCAAGCACGCACGGACAGAGGCCTCCACGTGAGTTGGGACGAACGGATGAAGGACTTCGAGGCGCGCCGCGCTCGGGCCCGCGCGATGGGCGGGCCCGAGCGCCTGGCCAAGCGCCGCGCCGAGGGAAGACTCAACGCCCGCGAGCGCATCGAGCGGCTGGTGGACGCGGGCTCCTTCATGGAGCTCGGTACCTTCAACGTCTCCGACATGCCGGGCGACGAGGAGAAAACGCCGGCCGACTCCAAGGTCGCGGGGCTCGCGAAGATCGACGGCCGCCCCGTCGCCGTCTCCTCCAACGACTTCACCGTGATGGCCGCCACGTCGAGCCGCGTCGCCTCGCAGAAGGAGGCGGAGCTCAAGGCGCTGGCGACGAAGCGCGGCGTGCCCATCGTCTACCTCGCCGAGGCCGGCGGCGCGCGCATGCCGGACATCATGGGCTCGGCCGGCATCGCCTCCTTCGGCAACTCGACCTACTACGGCACGCGGCGCCGGCAGGTGCCCATGGTGACGGCCGTGCTCGGCCAGTCCTACGGCCTGCCGACGTGGAACGCCTGCCTGTCGGACATCGTCGTGATGTGGACGGGCGCCTCGATGGCCGTCTCCGGCCCGCGCGTGCTCGAGCTGGCGACGGGCGAGCGGGTCTCCGCCGAGGATCTCGGCGGCGTCAAGGTCCACGCCGAGGAGACGGGCTTCGCCGACCTCGTCGGCGAGACGGATGAGGAGTGCCTGGCGCTGGTCCAACGGGCGCTCTCCTACCTGCCCACTCCCGCGGGGCAGGCGCCGCCCCCCGCGGCCGTGCCCACGGGCTCGGGATCGGAGATGGAGACCATCGCCGACCTCGTGCCCGAGTCGCGCTCGCGAGCCTACGACATGCGCCGGGTCATCGAGCGCCTGGCCGATGTTGGCTTCGTCTTCGAGCTCAAGCCCCGCTTCGGCCGCGCGATCCTCACCTGCCTCACGCGCATCGGCGGCCGGGTGGTGGGCGTCGTCGCCAACCAGCCCATGTACAAGGCCGGCGCCTGCGACGCCGACGGCTGCGACAAGGTCATCTCGTTCCTCTGCCTCTGCGACTCCTTCAACATCCCGCTGCTCTTCCTGCACGACATCCCGGGGTTCTTCATCGGCCGCGAGGCCGAGCGCCGGGGCGTGCCGGGCAAGATCATCAACTGGATGGAGGCGCTGGGGCAGGTCAGCGTGCCGCGCATCTCGATCATCGTGCGCAAGACCTACGGGCAGGCCTACTTCAACATGGGCGGCGGCGACTACTCGGATCTGCTGCTGGCCTGGCCGACGGCGGACATGTCCTTCATGGACCCGGACACGGGCGTCAACGTGGTCCACGGCGCGGCGCTCGGCGCCCTCGACCCGTCGGAGCGGGCGGCGCGCCGGAAGGAGCTGCTCGAGCAGTGGGAGTGGGACACGCTGCCCTACGGCGCGGCGGCCCGGCACCTCGTCCACGAGGTCATCGCGCCGGCGCAGACCCGCGACGTGATCATCCAGTTCCTCGACACGTGGGAGAGCCGCGGCACCATCGGCCAGCACCACCTCGCCAACTGGCCGACGAAGTTCTAGCAGGCTGGCAGGCGGCTGAAAAAGGCCCATCTGCTTCGTTGGCGCCCTCGACCGCACGCTCAACGTAGAGAGACTACGCCTCGCGTGCGGCCGTCGGGCGCCGCCTCGCATCTGGACCTTTTTGAGCCGCCTGCTAGCGGGTGAAGGTGGCTTCGACGCGGCGCGAGGCGCTCACCGCGCCGGGACGAGCACGATGTCGAAGCGCGTGCTGAGGGTGCCGGGCTCCGCGCCGTCGGCGGGGTAGAGCGTCACCGAGAGCGCGTCGCGGACCCGCTGGCCTCCGAAGTAGGCGGGATTCTCGCGTCCCGGCTCGCCCACCACGTACATCTGGGTCACGAGGGCACGGAAGCGCGGGTGCGTCACCTGGACGTGGATGTGAGGAGGACGGGACTCGTAGGGCACCGGGCGGATCGTCCGAAACTTGTACGCGCCCGCGGCATCGGTGCGGGTCTGCCCGTAGCCCTGGAAGTTCGGGTCCCGCTGCCCCGGGGCGCCATCCTTGGGGGGCAGGTAGCGGCCATAGACGTCGCTCTGCCAGATCTCGATCCGCGCGTCGGCGACGGGGGCGCCGCTCGTGTCGGTCACGCGCCCCGTCAGGTGAAGCACGGTGCCCTGCGCCCGGTCGGCCCGGCCCTTGATCACGAGCAGGTCCGCGTCGCGGTCCTCGGGCAGCACGCTCGGATAGAAGGGCCCGAGTGTCTGCTCCGGAGTCGGCGCGAGCGACGCCCCCCATGCGGCTCCCGCGACCACGATGGCTCCCGCCAGCGCGATCATGCCTCGCATGGAATCAGCTCCGCCCGGCGAGCACGCGCTCGACGCGCTCGAGCTGCTCCCGCGTGCCGAGCGCCAGCAGCCGGTCGCCGGCGGCCAGCGTCATGTCGCCCGGCGGGTTCACCACGGGGTTGCCGTCGCGCATGATGGCCAGCACCGTCGCCCCCGTGGCCTGTCGGACGGCAAGCATTTCGAGCGTGCGGCCCGCCGCCGGACTCTCGGCGCCCACGGCCAGTGCCTCGATGTTGAGCGCCTCGTTGCCCCGGCGCAGGGCCGTCTCGAAGAAGTCCACGACCGTGGGGCTCAGGATCAGGTGCGCGAGACGGTGACCGCCGATGGCGTACGGGCTGATCGCCCGGTCTGCGCCGGCGCGCGTGAGCTTGGACACGCTCGACTCGTCCACTGCGCGCGAGACGATGTAGAGCTTCGGGTTGAGCACCCGCGCCGAGAGCACGATGTACATGTTCGTGGCGTCGTTGGCCGTGGTGGCGATGAGCCCGCGCGCGCGCCGGACGCCGGCCCGCTCGAGCACCGCGTCGTCGGTGGCGTCGCCCTGCTGGCACAGCCAGCCGTGTTCCTCGGCCTGGTGGACGGTCGCATCGGCGGGGTCGACCACGAGGAACGGCATGCGCGCCTCGTGGAGTTCCTGCGCGGCCTGCCGTCCCACGCGGCCGAGGCCGGCCAGGATGATGTGTCCGCTCAGCGCCTCGATGTGCTTCTCCATCTTGCGTCTCCCCGTGGGATCGGCCAGCCGCACCGCGACGAGGTACTCCATCACCACGCCGAAGGTGTAGAAGAGGCTGCCGACCCCGACGATCGCGATGAACATCGTAAAGATGCGGGCGGCCGAGTCGAGCGGCTTGACCTCGCCGTACCCGACCGTGGTGATGGTCGTCACCGTCATGAAGAGCGCGTCGAGCCACGTGCCGCCCAGGTCGCGCCAGAGCCAGAAGTATCCGAGCGTCCCCCCGACCACCACGGCCGCCACGAGCGAAAGCGGCAGGATGAGGCGCGCGCGGAGCCTCGGGATGTCTGCGACGGGAAACGCCTGGCTGCCGTCCGCCACGGCCCTACCCTACTCCACGACCCCGCGCAGCGACAGCTCTTGGGCGCGGTGGCACGAGACGGCATGCCCAGGCGCGATCTCCGTAAGCGCCGGGGTCTCCACGCGGCACTGCTCCACCGCGTACGAGCAGCGCGGGTGGAAGTGACAGCCGGCCGGCGGGTTGGACGGATCCGCGACTTCGCCTTCGAGGAGGATACGGCGGGCCCGGAGGCGCGGATCCGGCTTCGGCACCGCGGCGAGCAGCGCCTCGGTGTACGGATGCTTGGGCGCGGCGAAGAGAGCCTCCGTCGGTGCTAGTTCAACGATCCGCCCCACGTACATGACGGCGACGCGGTCGCTGACGAGCCTGACCACGGAGAGGTCGTGGGCCACGAAGAGGTACGTCAGCCCGAGCTTCGCCTGGAGGTCCTGGAGCAGGTTCAGGATCTGCGCCTGCACCGACACGTCGAGCGCCGAGACGGGCTCGTCGGCGACGACGAGGCTCGGGTTGACGGCGAGTGCGCGCGCGATGCCGACCCGCTGGCGCTGGCCGCCGCTGAAGGCGTGCGGGTAGCGGCGCATGTACTCGGGCCGCAGGCCCACCAGCCGCAGCAGCTCGACCACGCGGTCCACCCGCTCCTGCTTGGTGCCGATGCCGTTGGCCACGAGCGGCTCGGCCACGATGTCGAGAAGCGTCCGCCGCGGGTTGAGCGAGGAGAACGGATCCTGGAAGATCATCTGCATCTGCCGGCGAAGCGGGCGGAGGTCACGGCGCCCGAGCGCCGCGACGTCGAGCACGTGGCCGCCCTCGGCGCGGAAGAGGATCTGCCCCCCGGTCGGCGACAGCGCCCGCAGGATGCAGCGCGACGTCGTGGTCTTGCCGCAGCCGCTCTCGCCGACCAGCGCCAGCGTCTCGCCGCGGTCCACGTGGAAGGAGACGTCGTCCACCGCGCGCACCTGCCCCACCACCCGGCGCAGGATGCCCTTCCGGATCGGGAAGTGCTTTCGGAGGTTCTTGACGTCGAGGAGGCGCTCGCTCATCGCGCTCCCTCACCGTAGAGCAGGCAGGCCGCCTCCTGCGCCGTTCCAACGGGACGGGTGGCCGGCTCCTCCTTGTCGCAGCGGCCCGGCATGACGTCCGGGCAGCGCGGATGGAAGGCGCAGCCGGATGGGCGATTGTACGGATGCGGGATCGAGCCTTCGATGACGGGCAACCGCGACCGCACGCGCGCGTTGATGCTCGGCATGGAGCGGAGCAGCGCCCGCGTGTACGGATGCTTCGGGTTGTGGAAGATCGCGTCCACGGGCCCCTGCTCCACGACGCGGCCGAGGTACATGACCGCGACCTCGTCGCACATCTCCGCGATCACGCCCAGGTTGTGGGTGATGAGAATGATCGCCATCCCCTCGCGCTCCTGGAGCGCCATGAGGAGGTCGAGGATCTGGGCCTGCGTGGTGACGTCAAGCGCGGTGGTCGGCTCATCGGCGATCAGGATGCGCGGATGGCAGGACAGCGCGAGCGCGATCATGGCCCGCTGCCTGAGACCCCCCGAGAGCTCGAAGGCGTACTGGTCCACGCGCCGCTCGGGGCTGGACACGCCGACCCGGCGGAGCATGTCCACCGCGCGCTCGCGCGCCTCGCGCTTGCCGACGTCCTGGTGGAGCCGGATGGTCTCGACGATCTGGCTGCCGACGGTGTGGACGGGGCTGAACGAGGTCATGGGCTCCTGGAAGATCAGGGCGATCTCCTCGCCCCGGATCCGCCGGATGTCACGCCCGTCGGGATCGAGCCGGCTTAGGTCAATGCCGGCCTCGTCGCCCTCGCGGCGCAGGAGAATGGAGCCGTTGACGATGCGCCCGGGCCGCTCGACGATTCTCAGGATGGACCGCGCCGTCACGCTCTTGCCGCAGCCGCTCTCGCCGACGATGCCGAGCGTCTTTCGCGGGTAGACGTCGAAGGCCGCGCCGTCCACGGCCTTGACGGTGCCCTCTTCCGGAAAGAAGTACGTGCGCAGGTCGCGCACCTCCAGGATCGGCCGAGCGGCAGAGGGCACTACTGGCCGTAGGGGTCGGCGGCGTCGCGGAGGCCGTCGCCCATGAAGTTGAGCGCCAGGATGACGATGATGACCGGCACGGAGGCCGTCAGCAGCCACGGCGAGATGGCGAGCGCCTGGATGCTCTGAGCCTGCTGGAGCAGCACCCCCCAGCTGATGGCAGGCGGCCGGAGGCCCAGTCCCAGGAAGGAGAGCGACGTCTCGCTGATGATCATGGCGGGAATCGCCAGCGTCGTCGCTGCGATGATGTGGGAGAGAAAAGACGGGATCAGGTGGCTGACGATGATGCGCGCGCGCGAGCAGCCCGCCAGCTCGGCGGCCATCACGAAGTCCTCCTCGCGGAGCGAGAGGAAGCGCCCCCGCACCACCCGCGCCAGCTCGGTCCAACCCACGAGCGAGATGATGACCGTGATGGCGAAGTAGACCTGCATCACCGTCCAGTCATTCGGCAGCGCCGACGCCAGGCCCATCCAGAGCGGGATGGTCGGGATGGAGCGGAGGATCTCGATCACGCGCTGGATCACCGTGTCCACGACACCGCCCCAGAGCCCCGAGATGCCGCCCAGCACCACGCCGAGCACGAGGCTCATGGCGACGCCCAGGAGACCGATGCTGAGGGAGGTGCGCGTACCGTACATGAGCCGCGACCAGAGATCGCGCCCCTGCTCGTCGGTGCCGAGGACAAAGAGCGCGTCCTCGGCCCGCGCCCCCTCGAGGCCGATCAGGTGCCGGTCGGTCGGCAAGAGGCCGAGGAAGCGGTACTCGAAGGCGCGGGCGAAGAAGCGGACCGGGATCTTCTTGTCCGGGTCGGGAGTATAGACGCGCTTGAAGGTCATCGGGTCACGCTTGCCCGTGAGTCCATAGACGAACGGCGCGAAGCGGCCGTCCTGGAAGAGATGGATGCGCTGGGGCGGGAGCAGCGAGCGCTGCGCCTCCGACGCGCCGGGGTCGGCGTACGCGAGGAAGTCGGCGAAGACCACCGAAGAGTAAAACAGCAAGACGACGACCGTGCCCACCATGGCGAGGCGGTGGCGGCGGAAGCGCCACCACATGAGCTGCCATTGGGTCGCGACGGAGATCCGCTCCTCGTCCCGCTCGGCTATTTCCTGCCCTCCAGCCGAATCCTCGGGTCGATCCACATCAGGAGGATGTCCGACAGCAAGGTGCCGATGACCGTGAGGACTCCGAGCAGCAGCACGATGGTGCCGGCCAGGAACATGTCCTGCGCGATCAGCGCGCGGAGCAGGAGCGGCCCGACAGTCGGGAGGGACAGCACGAGCGAGACGATGATGCTGCCCGAAACGACATAGGGCAGGAGATACCCGATGGTGCTCGCGAAGGGGTTGAGCGCGACGCGCACCGGGTACTTGAGGATGAGTCGCCACTCGCCCAAACCCCGCGCGCGGGCCGTCACCACATAGGGCCGGCGGAGCTCGTCGAGGAGGTTCGCGCGCATGATACGGATCAGCTGGGCCGTCCCCGCCAGGCCCAGGATGGCGGCGGGCAGCGGCAGGTGCTTGATGAGGTCCCATGCCTTGGCCCAACTCCATGGCGCCTGCGCCATCTCGTCTGAGAAGAGGCCACCGATATTCATGTTGAAGAGCGTGAAGCCGAGATACATCAGGACGAGCGCCAGCATGAAGGACGGCACGGCCAGGCCGATGAAGCCGATAAAAGTGGCGACGTAGTCACCCACCGAGTACTGGCGCACCGCCGAGTAGATGCCGATGGGCAGCGCCAAGAGCCAGGTCAGGAGGATGGCCGCGCCGGAGACGGCCATGGTCAGCCACAGCCGGTCGCCGATGACCTCGGAGACCGGCCGGTGCCACTCGAGCGCCATGCCGAAGTTGCCCTGCATCACCATCCCCATCCAGCGCATGTACTGGACCCAGATGGGCTTGTCGAGGCCGTACTGCTGGCGGAGGGCCTCCGCCTCCTGCTGGGAGACGAAGCTGCCCGAGGCCGTCATCTGGGCGATGTAGGAGCTGATGTAGTCGCCCGGAGGCAGCTGGATGACGACGAACGACAGCACGGAGACGGCCCAGACTGTCAGCACGGCCAGGCCGAGCCGCCTCAGCAGGTACGCGAGCATGAGGGCCTCTCCGCGTCAGGCCTTGTAGAAGAACGTCGTCGGGTGCGACGAGCAGGGCGTCCGCGCGTGCTGGGCATTGGTCTGCCGCGACGGGATATTGCCCAGCTTGTTGCTTACGATGCGCACGCCCATGGTCGCCGGCGACAGCCCCACGGTGCCGATCGAGTACTGCTCGTCGACCAGGATCTTCCAGATGTCTTGGGCGATCTTGTACCGCTCCTGCGTCTTCTTGCCATTGGCCGAGCGGTAGAGCTCGAGCGCCGAGATCATCCGCGGGTCCTTGGGGCCCTTGCCTTGCGCGCCGTTCGAGGCAAACCAGCGGGCGATGGGTGTGCCGAGCAGGGCTTGGATCGGGTCGAGCGGAAGGGCGTGGCGCGGGAAGAGGAAGAGCACTTCCGAGCCGTCATTGGCCCAGAGCGCGATCTGGTGCTCATTGCTGGCGGCGCGGGTGAAGAAGAGGCTGCGCTCCATTTCCTTGACGTCGGCCTGGATCCCGATCTTCTTCCACTGCTCCTTGATCATCTCGGCGATCTGCGTATGCGGCACGAAGGCGCCGGCCGAGGTCTGGAGCTCGAGGCGCAGGCGGCCCTTGCCGTCGGTGCGCAGCCGGTAGCCCTCGCCGTCCTTCTTGCTGAGCCCGATCTTGTCGAGAAGCGCGTTCGCCTGCTTGACGTCGAGCGTGGACCACTTCTTGCGCCAGTCGGGCCCCGGGCTGTACGGCAGGCTTTCGGCGGGCGCCACCGAGCCCGGCGTGCCCACGCCGACCCAGAAGGTCTCGTTGAGCTGGTCCCGATCGATGCCCATCGAGAGCGCGCGCCGGAAGTCGGAGGTGTGGAGCCACTTGGCGATCTCGGGATCCGCTTCGTACGCCTGGTTGGTCTGGAGCGTCGCGTCCGAGCCGTTGAGGGCCGGATCGAGACGGACGTCGTAGCCGCCCTTGGCGCGGTTCTCGAGGAACACCGGCAGCTTGTTCAGCGCCGTATGCCGCTCCTGCAGATCGTACTGGCCCGCGATGGCGCGGAGGTTGAGGACCTCGAGGTTCTCGGCCAGCGTCATGCTGATGCGGTCGATGTACGGCAGCTGATTGCCCGCCGTATCGACGCCCATATAATAGGGGTTGCGCTCGAGCACCCACGTCGGCGTATTGATGGGGCTGACCGTCTTCCACGGCGTCAGCACGGGCAGCTCGGGGTTGAGCCCCCAGTCCCAGCGGTTCTTGATATAGCTGACCCAGCCGTCGAAGCCGGCGGCCTTGGCCTTCTTCTCGACCTCCTCCTTCGAGGAGAATTTCGGCAGGTACTGCTTGATGTAGTGCGCGGGCATATAGGCGCCCATGCTGCGCCCGCCCTGGGCCTGGGTCGCCTGTCCGCCGCCGATGGCGGTGCTGCCGGCCAGGATGTCCACGAAGAGGAAGTTCGGGTCCTGGAACTCGAAGACCACCGTGGCGTCGTCCACCTTGCGGATGGCGCCCGACTTGCCATTGGCCATGAAGTCGGGGTGCCGGGTGGGCACGAGATCCTTGTTGAGGTAGACCTCCTCGTACCAGAACACGAAGTCATTGGCCGTGAACGGCGCACCGTCGGACCACTTCATGCCCTTGCGCAATGAGATCGTCACGCTTTTGCCGTCGTCGCTCTGCTTCCATTCCTTGGCGACACAGGGCATCACCTTGGTGCCCGTGTAATCCCAAAAGAGGATCTTGTCGGTGGAGACGATGCGGTTGCCGTTCTCGCTGTCGCCCGGGCCGGTGAAGCCGCGCCGCCAGGTGCCGCCGTAGCGGCCGATCGACTGCAGCGGCTTGACCACCATGGGCTCGTCGGGCACGCGCTTCTCGACGGGGGGCAGCTTCCCCGCCTTGACCATGTCGGCCAGCATCGGCGCCTCGGCGAACTTCTTGGGCCACTTGGCGGCGTCGAGGACGAGCTCGGGCCCCTCGAGCTTGCCGATGAGCTGGGATCCGATCTTGGCCTCGGGCGCCTTGGCGCCCTGCGCGTTCGCCGTCACCGCGGGGAGCGCGCCCGCCAGGGCCGCTCCGCCCGCCACTACAGCCGCGTCGCGGAGAAATTCACGTCGGGTCGGCTTCGTTGCCATGGCGCCTGCCTCCTTGCGCTGCGCTGATGAGAATGTGGATTGGGACTGCTCGAGCCGGGCGTGACTCTACGGGATTTTCGCCGGGTTGACAAGCCGCGGCTCGCGAGGCGGCCGCTACTTGGGCAACGCCGCCAGGGCCTGGGCGACGTCGCGGCTGAGGGCCGCCAGCACCCGGCTCATCGCCGACACCGTCGCGCTGAATGTTAAGCATGAGGTCCACGCGCCTAAAGCGCGCTCGGCCGACGGCGGAGGTCGGCAGGCGGTCCTGCATGCGCCAGGAGCCGGAGAGGCGGAGGACGATGCCATCCGGGGCGGGGTCGAGACTCCACTGCCAAGGAGTGACCGCAGTTCCCCCTGTATTCGTCCCGACCATGAGGGGGGTAGGCTAACATAGCGTCCTGAGGGCGTCGAGCGCCGGGGTTGAGGTATGCTGACGAGCGCCATGGGACGGACGTCGGCGGAGGTCGTAATCTGCGGCGCGGGGATCGCCGGCGTCGCCGCCGCCTATCACCTGGCGGTGCGGCGCGGAGTGCGCGGCGTAGTCCTCGTCGACGAGCGGCCGCCGCTCACGCTGACGAGCGACAAATCCACCGAGTGCTACAGGAACTGGTGGCCCGGGCCCGGCGACGACCAGGTCGCCCTCATGAACCGGAGCATCGACCTCCTCGAGGAGCTGGCCCGCGAGAGCGGCAACGTCTTCCGGCTCAACCGCCGCGGCTATCTCTTCGCCACCGC
The DNA here is from genome assembly GCA_030647435.1 of Candidatus Rokuibacteriota bacterium. Taxonomy (NCBI): domain Bacteria; phylum Candidatus Rokuibacteriota; species Candidatus Rokuibacteriota bacterium. Next base: position 2,265 of record JAUSJX010000042.1, on the reverse strand, counting down.
CGAGGCCGGGCGCGTTGCGCAGTTCGAGCGAGCGGCTTCGGTTGCCGCCGTCCTGGGCGCGGGCCCCCTGCGCCTGCACGCGACGGCGGCGAGCGATTACCGGCCGGCGGCGGCCGAAGGGTTCGACTCGACGCTCACCGGCACGGACGTCATCACGGAGCCGTCGCTCATCAGGCGCTACTATCCATGGCTCGCCCCCGACACGGTGGCGCTGCTCCATGCCCGCCGCTGCGGGTGGTTCAGCGGTCAGCAGTTGGGCATGTGCCTGCTCGAGCGCGCGCGCGAGCACGGAGTCCGGCTCGTCGAGGGGCGCGTGGAGCGGATAGACACCGCGGGAGGCCGGGTGCGCGGCGTCGAGGTGCGAGGAGCGGGGGGCATGCAGACCATCGGGACGTCGCGCGCCGTCCTGGCCGCCGGGCCGTTGTTAAAGGATGCGGGGCGGATGCTCGGCGTCGACTTGCCGATCTTCTGCGAGCTCCACGCGAAGATCGCCTTCAACGACACGCTGGGGGCCATGCCCCGCGGCGCGCCGATGACACTCTGGGCCGATCCGATGAAGATCAACTGGTCTCCGCAGGAGCGCGCCGAGCTGGCCGCCTCCGCCAAGCACCGGCGCCTGGTCGAGGAGCTGCCGCCGGGCGCGCACGGCCGTCCGGACGGCGCGGGCGAGAGCACCTCCGTCCTCGGCATCTGGACGTACGACGTCGAGCCGGTGGAGCCGGCCTTTCCGCCGGCCTTCGATCCCGCGTACCAGGAGGTGGTCCTGCGCGGACTCCAGCGGATGATCCCCGCGATGGCGCCGTACCTGGATCGCATGCCGCGCTGCTTCGTGGACGGCGGCTACTATACCAAGACGCGGGAGAACCGCTTCCTCGCGGGTCCCCTGCCCGTCGAGGGCGCATACGTCATCGGCGCGCTCTCGGGCTACGGCATGATGGCGTCCAACGGCGCGGCCGACCTCCTCGCCGATTACATCGCCGAGCGCCCCCTGCCCCGCTACGCTCCGGCCTTCCGCCTCGACCGCTACGACGACCCCGCGTTCGCGAAGCTCCTCGAGAACTGGGGCGACTCCGGCCAGCTCTGAGCGAAGTCAGTCGACGCGCCTCCGCTGCGAAGAAGTTACACACTGAACGCGTAGGACTTATCCTCCCGATCCCCACTGCAGTCGTTCCCCTGTCCCCGCTCCCACGGAAGTCCGCGTGGATCCGGCACGGAGGCGCCTCCGGCACGTTTCCTGCTCTAACTAGGCAGCAGGAGTGTCCGGGTCTGTCGGACCTCAGGACGGAGGTGGAGCGATGCCCGACTCGATCGGAGATCTGATCGCGCTGCTCCTGGGAGTGGCGGTGCTGTGGTTCATGGTGGGGGTCTTCTCTCATGACGTGCGGCCCGGGGACCACCGGAGGTCCCCGCGCAGAGTCAAGGGAGGATCCTGACCATGACCGACGGAAAGCGGAACGTGCGGTGGAAGCTTATGCCCGTCGGCATGGCTTTCGCGATCGGGAGCGCCCTCGAGACCGGCCTCGTCGTGGCCCAATGGACTGCAAAGAACAGCGACAGGAAGGTCGTCGAGGTGTGCCAGGGCTGGGCGGCCGGCCCGCAGACGGCGCCGGCAACGTGCTCGGCTCGGCCGTCTGCCCTTCCTTAGCCGTCTCGCCCGCGGGAACAAGCTTGTAAGACTTCACGCCCGGGCCGGCGGCGCCCACCCCTCGGTCAGCCTGGGGAGGGATGCGACGCCGCCGATCGCCGCATCCTTGATCACCTCGGTGGTCTTGTCGCCCACGGAGTTGCGAGCCTGGAGGTTGCACGCTTCGGTGTCGGCCTGAGTCGGCCCGGCCGCCGCGACCTGCCGCGCCGCGCCGCGCGGAGCGGTGGGCTGGGCGGCAGACTGGGAGGTGGACTGGGCCGTGGGCTCGACGCGGTCACTCTTCCAGCTGGCAACCACGAGCCCGGTGACGAGCGCCGTCGCGATGACTAGCGACATTCCGATCGTCGTCATCTTCCAAGGGTTCCACTCTGACATGGCTGTCCTCCTATTTGTCGCTCTTCGACAGCAGCGGTTCGTTGCCGAGCATGCGCTGCGTCTGCACGATGATCTCCCCGGCCGTCGCCCGGTCCCGGAAGAACCGGTCTTCACCGGAATCTGTAGCGGGCCCTGTATTCACGCGCTCTGACAGAGGCGACGCGAGGCGGTGGCCTTCTGGACCTTGAGGAGGAGGTACTCGTGGTCCCGGTAGCCCCGGCCCCGGCGCAGCATCGCACGGATGT
>JAUSJX010000041.1 GCA_030647435.1 Candidatus Rokuibacteriota bacterium | reverse complement strand
GACCGTAGTCAACATGAAGGCCCTATGCGCCCTGGCTCCCCCGTGCCCGCACCCCCGTCCCCAGGCCATCAGGCCCCCAGCCCCGCACGCCGCAGCCCCGCTGGAGCAGCCGCAGGCACAGCGCACATGAGCCTCCTGGCGCGCCGACCGCGTCCGCCCGGCTGTGAGCGGGATGCTATGCGCCCCCACCGCCGCCGTCAACCGGCAAATGGACCGGCAAATGGACCGCCCGGATCAGCACCCATGACGCGGCGCGCCGACGGCACGACGCCCTCCGCGGCGCCCCCAATCGATCAGGGCGCGCCGGCGCCGGACTCGGGTGAGGCGGGGCCGGGGCTCTGCCGTGAGCGGGCCATCCCCAGGTGCGCGAGGAGCTTCTGGATCACGGCGGGATCGTGCAGCGTCGCGATCAGGCGCAGCCGGTCCCCACGATGGGGACACGTCAGGACGTCAATGGCAAAGAACGACACGTCCTCACGGCGGGGGACTCGGCGGGCGTCCTGCCGAGAAAGCGGCCCGCGCGGGAGTTCGACTAGCGACGTGGTAACCGTCGAGCCGGATCGCGTCACCGCCGATTCGCGGCGCCATCGCCCGCGGTCGCCTCCGCGATCATCGCGAGCAGCCTCTGGGCCGCGGCGTGCTGCCCGCCGCTCAGCGCATGCAGCCGCGTGGCTACCTCGGCCGCCAGCTCGTCCCGCTTCCGATCGAGCGGGCGCACGACGCGCTCGTACCGCTCCTCGCGCTTCCGACGCACCGCTTCGAGCGCCACGACAGCCTTCACGTAGCCGTTCACCTTCCGGCTTCCCGATCTCGGGATCACCTGTGTCATCGCGATCACCTTCCCTCGACACTGACGGTCTCGTGCCACGCCCAGCACCGGCTCCGGTACTGGCAGTCTTTGCATTGCCACCCCGGGTTCGGATGGAACACGCCGGCCTCGATCGCGTGCAACACCTCGGCCACCAGCCGGAAGAGCCGGAGGTTTGCGGCGCGATCCCGCTGCGTCCAGTAGCGGCAGAGCTCCGGCTGCTTCGTCTTGGTCAGCACGTCGAACCGGAGCCGCAGGTCCTCCTGGTCGGCCAGGCCGTTCATCGCCGTCGCGTAGCTGTAGACCGAGAGCTGAAGGGACGCGTCGGCCTGGAGGTCGGTGTACTTTCTGGCTGACGTCTTGAGATCCACGACGACGATGCGCCCCCCGGCGTCGCGCTCGATCAGGTCGAGCGTGCCGACGAGCGCGCGGTCGAGCAGCTCGCCGGTGTCGAGGTCGATCAGCGGCACGTCGAACGGCTGCTCGACGCCGACGATATCGATCCCGGGCTCCTGGTTCCGGTGGAGCACCGCGAGCATCCGGCCGGCCAGGTCGAGCAGGCTCTCCTTCGTGTCTTTCTCGCCGAAGCGGATCGGCCGGTTGCCGGTCTCGAGCTGCCAGTACGCTTCGAAGAACGCCTGGACGTCGGCGAGGCTCGGCGGCGCGCCATCGGCCGTGCCGCGGAAGAGGAAGGCCGCGGCCCCGTGGATCCCGGAGCCGAAGGCCAGCGCCGCAGGCACGAACTCGGGCTGCAGGCGGTCCACGTAGGTGAACTTGTACTTGAGCGGACAGCGGAGGTACTGATCGATTTGCGTGAACGAGACATGCGGCTGCTTGCGCATCTCGGGTGGCACCATGACGAATCCTCCCTTGAAGACACGGCAGGGGAGAGAGCGTGCGCTCCCTCCCCTGTCCGTCGGTGATGCCGGCGGCCATCAGGCCACGCGGCGCTTGAGGTTCGACAACTCCTTGATGAGCGCGGCCCCCTCCTCGTGAGTGAGGGCCTCGGGCTTGCGGTTGAACACGCGCAGGCTCATGTGTTCCACCGCGTTCGGGTCGAGCCCCTTGGCCTGGCCCACCTTCCAGATCGCGTCGAGCTGGCGGGGCGTGATGCTCGCGTTGGCGTGGCCGTTGGTCGGCCGGCCGTTGCCGGGCTGGCCGCCGTTGCCCGGCCGTGTGCCGTTGACCTGGGCCTTGGCCGGTGGCCTCGGTGCCGACATGGGCGTGGGCGGCGCGGGCACGCTGCGCGCGGCGGGCCCGCGGCCACCGATCGGCTTCTCCGCGTAGAGGTGCAAGCCCACGCCGAAGAACGTCGCGCACTTCTTGAGCGCGTCCGTGCCGGCGGCCTTCAGGTCGTCGCCGAGCGACACGAGCGCGCCTGATTCCCGCTCGCGTGTCACCTGGCTCACGCCGAAGTTCATCTTGGTGATGCCCTCGGCGGTGAGCTTGGCGAGCACGAGCACCTCGTCCTCACGGATCTCGTGCTGCATGATCTCGAAGGACCACGCGCCGTCGAGCGCCTCGTTGAGACGGTGGATGACACTGTGGCCCTCCACGTAGTCGAGCATGCCGTTGCGCCCCTTGCGCTGGCGGATCTGCGCGGGCTCGAACGGCTTCTCCAGCAGTTGCCGGTTCATGGGATCCTCCCTCCGTTGTGAGTGGTCTCGAAGGCTCGGAGCGCCTGGGCCGCGAGCTTGGTCAACTCCAGGAGCTCACCCTCGGCAAGCTCACCGGTGAGCCGGTCCACGCGGTCGGCGAGCACCTGGATGGCGGTCGTGAGGTCGCGCGCTTCCCGGAGCGCGCTCCGGATCATGCGCATGATCTCGAGCGCGGACACGCTGGCGCCGCCGGCAATCACCGCTCGGCCTCTTCGGTGACCCAGTCCGGCGCAGTCTCCCCCGCGGGCGCGGGCTGGCCGTGCGCCGAGGAGAGGAAGGTCACTCGCTGGCCCACCACCTTGAGGCGCGAGCGGCGCTCGCCCGCCTCCGTCTCCCAGGTGTCCTGCTGGAGCCGGCCCTCGACCGCGACGGCGCGGCCCTTCGTGAGATACGCGGATACCGATTCGGCCTGCTTGCCCCAGACGGTCACTTCCACGAAGGTCGTCTCCTGCTGCGCCTCGCCGGCCTGGTCCTTCCAGCGGCGATTGAGCGCCACGCCGACGTCGCACACCGCGGTCCCCGCGGGCGTGTAGCGGAGCTCCGGATCGCGGGTCAAGTTCCCAAGCAACAGCACGTGATTCACGCAGTTCATCGTTCGCTTCCTCCTCGTGTGGCGGTGATAGGTGTGGCCCGCGCCGCGCTTCGCTCGGCAGGGGCGTCATGCTGGTCCAGGTACTCGTCGACGGCGCGGCGGAGCTGGCGGGCCACGGGCACGCCCGTGCGATCCCGGACACGCGCCAGCCGGCGCGCGAGCACCTTCGGCACCTCCCAGCGGTACATGTGCCTCACCTCCTTTCCATGCTGGTCACCAACCACACCAGACCCGATCAGATCGCGGCGAGCGGAGCGAGCCGAGGGAGTGGACACACGGGAAGAAGGAACCGGAAGCCGTGGATACGGCACGCGGTGCGGGTGATCGCGGCCGAGGCGTGCGGGGTTGGTTGCACGCCGATGGCCGCGGCGCGCGTGTGGGCGTCACGTTCCGCGCGCGTGACCGGGGCCGAGCCGTGCGCTGCACCCTGCACGGCGAAGGCCCCGCCGGCGACCGATGGACCGGTCGCGCGCGCACCACCTGCGATGGCGAGCGCCTGTGCGCGCCTGACCTACGCGCGGGCCGGGGCGCGCCGCGCTTGGTAGACCGACCAGATCCGCCGCCACTCGGTGGTGGACACGGACACGGCGCTGGCGTGCTGGAGCCGGTAGAGCCGCCCGCCGAGCTGCCCGAGCGATCGCGGCGTGGCGCGCTCGACTTGCGCGAGGAGGGCTCGCGCGGGCTGCCGGAGCGTCACGGCGTGCTCGAGCGCGGCCCTGCGCAGGTGGTAGTGTGACCACGCCACGCCCGCCTGATCGTGCGTGAGCTGGAGCGCGTAGAGCCGCTTGCCGAGCGCCGCCAGCTCTTCGAGCGACGGGCACGCGTCGATCGCGCCCACGATGCCGCGGAAGCGGCCGCCCTGCCGCGCTTCCCAGGTGTCCCGCGTGCCGCACCCGGGACAGGTCGGCAGCTCGCCCGAGTCCTCATCGGCGTCGGAGACTGCCCTGCACACTGGGCAGGTCACCCGCTCGGGGTGCAGCGTTCCCAGGGCATGCCACTGCACGGTGGACTGGGCAGCCTCGCCCCGTGACTGCCCTGCGGCCTGTGCAACCCGCCCGGCCTCGTCAACCCACTCGACGCCGTCGCCGAGGGCCTCAGCGTGCTCGAGTGCGTCGGTCTCGGGCGCCTGCTCGACGAGCGCGAGGCGCGTGACCAGGTGGACCAAGTCTTCGATGACGCGCGCGACGCCAACGCGCCGCGCCTCGTCTTCGTAGTGGGCGACCACATCCGCGCCGGCATCGAGGGCCAGGAAAAGCTCGGCGAGTCCCGCGGCGTCGCGGACCTCGCACCGGAAGCGCCGCATCAGCCGGCGTGTGGCCAAGAAAGCGGGCGTGTCGGACAGCGCTTCGTGCGGCACCAGCACCGTGTCGCCGGCGAGGACGCCGCGCTCGAACCACAGCCGCTCGCCGCCGCTCAGCGAGGCGATGTGCTCGAGCTGGGCGTGGATGGGCTCGCCCTCTGGCACCTGGAACACGCGCGCAAGCCAGGAAGGCTGCGCGCGCTCCAGCGGCTCCAGTTGCCACCGGAACCCTTCAACCGCGCCGAAGCGGCACGGCGCCCACCGGCCACCCGTGAACACCGGCAGCACAGCGCCACCGCCGGCGAGGACCACTGCGGCGGGCTTCCCCGCCCGGGCTGCTTCCCGCACCGTGAACACCGAGCCCCGCGACGGACCCCAGAGGAAGGCGACCACCCCAGCCGATTCCCGCGCGAGCCGCCGGGAGCGCGCGAGGAGAGCACGCCGACCCGCCCCGGCGCCCGGGACGACACGCCCGCCCCGCGCCACAAACGCGTGAAGGGTGTGTGATTCCCTGGGTACCGCACCCGGCAGGAACACCGCCGAGCGCGCGCACGCCGACGGCCCCGCGGCCAGCACCGCGCTGAGGGCGTAGTGATCCGCACCCCGCGCGCCGCCCGACCCGATGCCCCAGCCCCGCGAGAGAAAACACCGCACCGCCTCCGCCACCTGGGGTGCCGCCGTCTCCGGCAACACCCGCGCCCCGACCACCGCCACGAAACCCAGTGCTCCAGCCATGACGCACCTCCCTGGAAGGTTGAGCCGGCACCAACGCCGGCCCCCTGCGAGCCCCGCCCGCAGACGCTCATCTGCGAGCGCCCCAGGCGGGAGGCGACCCCACATCCAGGCGAGGGCGCGCGCGCAATCGCGAAGGCGCGCGCGTGAGAGGAACGCACGGACCGAGAAGAGGCCAGAGCGCCACGTGGACCCAGTCGGGCCGCCTCCCGCCGGTTTCGCCTCCGTCACCCGCAGGGCCGGAGCGAAGCGGAGGACCCCGGAGGGCGAAGCCCGGAGGGGTTGAGGGAGGTGAAAGGGGCGATACGATTGACAGTGCTGCGGACGGGAATGTACTTGACTGGACGCGGGCCCGCGGGCCCGTCTGCTGGCGGGTGGACGCTACCGCGCTACGGGATGATCAACCTCGCGTGTGACCGCGGCCGAGGCGTGCGCTTCATCCTGCACGCCGAAGGCCGCGGCGCCAACCGTGCCAGGAACCGCGCGTGCGATCCCGCGGCCAAGGCGTGCGCAGGAGCGAGCGCGGCGGATCTATCGCTCGGCGTGCACGCCGCAGGCCGCGCCGCCGAGCATCGCTTGTCGCACGCACTTGGCGCGCGAGTTCGCGGGCCGTCCATACGAACCCGAAATGCTGGACCCGGCTCAGAGTGCCGGTGCTCGTCGAGACAATGGTGGGCAACATCAACGGTGGGCAACATCAACTTCATCGCCAAGCTAATGCAAGTAACTACTTGTTTCCAGCTGCTCTCTCGTGTACTGTGTTGCCACCCATGGCTCCTCGTCCCATGATGACAAGCATGAGCGAATCTCCTCATCCCGCGTGGACAGTCCGGCAGCTGGCCGAGTACTTGAGCGTAAATCAGCGCACCGTGTACCGGATGGCGGAACGCGGCGAACTACCGGCGTTCAAGGTGGGCGACGCCTGGCGTTTCCGGCGCCACGACATCGACGAGTGGATCGAGCGCCAGCAACAGGAGCGCGGCGGGAATGTCACCTCCACGAGGAGAAGGCGGAGCAAGTCATGAGCACCCACGCTGCGAAAAAGGCTGGCGGAAGCGATGGTGCTCTTGCTCTCGACGTGTTCTCCCTCCGCGACAGCGTCGTCGAGGAGTACAAGCGTTTCGCAACCTCTTTCACGACGATCTACGCGCAGGATATCCGCGACCAGGTCGAAGCGATCTACGCCGAGCAGCGGTACTGGCCGGAGCCACTGATTCAGATCAACCCGAGCTATAAGCGTACGGCGGACGTGAGCGCGCTCGTGAACAGCGGCGTGCTCGACCCGGGCTGTGCCGACATTTTCCAGGCAGACGGGCGGCCGCTGTCCCTCTATAAGCACCAGGAGCAGGCGATCGCACTCGCCACTGAAGGGGAGAGCTTCGTCGTCACGACCGGCACCGGTTCGGGTAAGTCGCTCTGCTTCTTCATCCCGATTGTCAGCCACGTGTTAAGCGCACGACGTTCGAGCGCGCAACGTCGTACGCGCGCCATCGTGGTCTATCCGATGAACGCGCTCGCAAACTCCCAGATGGAGGAGCTCGGGAAGTTCGTTGGAAACGTCCCGGGACGACCGCCGATCACGTTTGCCCGCTACACGGGGCAGGAGGACGCCGACGAGCGCAAGCGGGTCGCTGAGGAGCCCCCCGACATCCTGCTCACGAACTTCATGATGCTCGAGCTCCTCATGACGAGGCAAGAAGGCATCGATCGCCGGGTCATCGGCAACTGCGCAGGTCTCCGGTTCCTCGTCTTGGACGAGTTCCACACCTACCGGGGGCGCCAGGGTGCAGATGTGGCCTTGCTGGTGCGCCGCGTCCGCGAGAGGCTCCAGCCCGAGAAGCTCCTCTGCATCGGCACCTCCGCCACGATGGCCAGCGAGGGCTCGGTGGAGGATAAGAGCCGGGTGGTTGCTCGCGTGGCCTCGAAGCTCTTTGCGAACTCCATCGGCGAGAGCAACGTCATCGTGGAAACTCTGGAACGCATCACGGACTCTGCGGCAACGGCGGAGTCTGTTCGCCCACTGCTGGGCAAGGCCATTGACGCCGGCGTCCCGCAGGACATTCCGGACGCGGCGCTGCGGGAGCACCCGCTCGCGGTCTGGGTGGAGACTCGTCTCGGGATTTCCTTCTCCCAGGTCGACCAGCGCTGGGTCCGCGCGAAGCCCATGACGGAGACGGAGGCGGTCATGACCCTCTCGGCCGAAGCGGGTCGCGACGCGCCCGCGTGCCGAAGGGCGCTCCGAGATCTCCTCCTCGTCTCCAGTGTCCCCGAGCAACTTCGGACTTCAGTTCCAGGAGCGAGCGAGAAGAGTTTTTTCGCTTTCAAGCTCCATCAGTTCATCTCTGGTGCCGGCCACGCCTACGCGACCATGGAGCCAGACGGCACGCGGAAGGTGACCGTCGAAGGGCAGCAATTTTTCCCTGAACAACCTGACAAGCGCCTCTACGCTCTGCACTTCTGCCGCGAGTGCGGTCACGAGTATCACCCGGTGAGGTTGGTGAAGGAGGAAGGCGCACCGATCCTCCTCGCCCGTGACATCGACGACGCTCCTCCGGCCAAGAGTGACGAGACCGATGGCCAGGACGAACAGCCCGAGGGCGAAACCTTCGGCTTCCTAACGCCACACCCGTCCCACGATACCGGATTTACCTTCGATGACCGGGACGAAGACTATCCGGAGACTTGGCTGGAGTTCGACACCAGCGGTAACCCGCGCCTCAAGCCGAGCTACCGGGGAGCGCGCGCGCGGCGCTTCACCGTCGCTCCGGACGGCCGCATCGGTTCTGGGACGAAAGCATGGTTTCTTCCGGGCAAGTTCCGGCTCTGCCTTCGCTGCGGAGGCACGCAGGGCGGCGCAGCACGTGATAGGACACGTCTCGCGTCCCTCTCTGCCGAAGGTCGCAGCTCGGCGACCACCGTTCTGGTTTCCAGCGTGTTGCATTGGATGCACGGCGCCCAGTCGGGCATGGCACTTTACACGCGGAAACTTCTTGGCTTCTCCGACAACCGCCAGGACGCCGCCCTCCAGGCCGGCCATTTCAACGACTTCTTGTTCGTGAGCCTTATCCGCGCGGGCTTTCTCGGCGCGCTCCAGGATGCGGGCTCGAGGGGGCTCCGCAGCGACGAGCTGGGTGCGGCGCAGCAGAGCACGCTCGGTTTTAATCGGCCTGACCCACAGATCCGCGCCGAGTGGTTACTCGAGGCTTCGCTACGCGGGTTCAATCTCCAGGAGGCCGAAGGCACCCTTCGCCAGGTACTCGCCTACCGCGTCTGGTTCGATCAGCGACGCGGATGGCGATACACGAATCCCAACCTCGAGCAGCTTGGCTTGGTCCGCGTCGAATATCTAGGGCTCGCGGAGCTGGCGGCGGACGATGAACTCTTCGCCGGATCGCACCCCGTGCTTAAACAATCTAGGCCCGAAGTCCGCACGGGAGTCTATCGCGAGCTGCTCGATCATCTGCGCAAGTGGCTGGCGATCCGCAGCCAGGTGCTCGACGCTGCGGTGCTCGAGCAGTTGGTTGCGAAGTCGCACAGTCGGATCCGTCCACCCTGGGGCTTCGGAATGGATGAAAGCCCGCGCGGGGCACGCTGGCTCATGATCGTCCCGCCCACTCGCCGGGCGAGCACGCTGCGCGACATGGATCTCATCGTGCGCGGCGGTTCGCGCAGCGGGCTCGGCAAAACGTTGCGCTCCGCGAACCTCTGGGGAGGAGACACTTCCATCCGCGACGTGAAGTCCAAGGACTTCGACCAGCTCGTGAGCGACCTGCTCCGCGCGGCGGCGATACATGGCCTCGTGTCCGAGGAGAGCACGCCTTTCGACCAGCCGGGTTGGCGACTCAACGATGCGTGCGTCGTGTTCCGGTTGGGCGATCCATCGACCGACGCCAGTGCCTCCACACAGAACGTGTTCTTTCGAGACCTCTACGGGAACCTCGCCACGATGCTCCGCGCCCCGATGCACCCGCTCTTTGGCTTCGAGGCGCGCGAGCACACCGCACAGGTCGATCCCGACAATCGTGAGATCCGGGAGAAACGGTTCCGCTTCGGCGACAGAGAACGCCAAGAGCTGGCGTTAGAAGAGAAGCGGCTCCGGGACATTGGCGAGGCGAACCGTTTCCTGCCGGTCCTCTTCTGTTCTCCCACGATGGAGCTTGGCGTCGACATCTCGGCTCTGAATGCGGTTCACATGCGCAACGTCCCGCCCACGCCGGCGAACTACGCACAGCGCAGCGGACGGGCTGGCCGCAGCGGCCAGGCAGCGTTGGTCATCACCTACGCTTCCTCTCAGAGCCCACACGATCAGTACTTCTTCCGTGATCCCAAGGCGATGGTACACGGCGAGGTGCGCGCACCGCTGCTCGAGCTCGCGAACCGCGACCTGATCGAGAGCCATCTGCAGGCAATCTGGCTCTCTTGCGTCGATCAGCCACTCGACCCCTGCATCGCGGAGCTGCTCGTTCTTAACGACACGATCCGCCCGCTCAAGCCCGAGATCATCGCATCCATGAAAGAACGGCGTGTCGCAGAGCTGGCGAGCGAACGTATCAAGCGTGTCCTCGATCTTGTGGCGGACGATCTCACCTCCGAGCTCGCGCCCTGGTACACCGGGCGTGCGGACTACGCCGATGCCATTGTGGTCTCCGCGCTGGAGCGCTTCGACAAGGCGTTCGATCGCTGGAGAGACCTCTTCGCCGCCGCGGAGGAGCAACGGGACGCCGCTCGACGAACGATGGACGATTATTCTGCCCCTTACCAGGAGAAGCGGGCGGCCCAAAGCCGGCACGCACAGGCCATCGACCAGCTCAACTTGCTCCAGCGCGGGACGAATGCCCTCTCGAGCGACTTCTACACGTACCGCTACCTTGCCACGGAAGGATTCCTGCCTGGGTACAACTTTCCCAGGCTGCCCCTTCTGGCTTACATCCCAGCGACTCGGGATGGTCGCGGACGGCAGACCTACCTGCAGCGTCCGCGCTTCCTGGCGCTCGCCGAGTTCGGTCCCCGCAGCCTCGTCTATCACGAAGGGCGCGCGTACCGGGTCGTGCGCGCGCTCCTCTCTCTCGGCCACCGAGAATCCGCGACGCCGGACGCCCAGCTGCCCACGAAGGCCGTCCGGATCTGCTCGAATTGCGGAGCTGGACACTTCGGAGACGACCTGTCGATGTGTCGCGCCTGCGGTACTTCGCTCGGCACCGCCGAGGTCGTCAACCACGTCTACCGCATCGAGAATGTCGCCACGCAGCCGGCAGAGCGGATCACCGCTAACGACGAGGAGCGAACGCGACAGGGCTTCGACTTGCAGACGACCTTCGAGTGGGCCATCCGTGACCAGGAGATCGATGTGCGGCGCGCCTCGGCTTGCGACGAGGAGGGCGAGATCGTGCGCATGGCCTACGGCGCCGGTGCGACGATCACCCGGCTCAACAAAGGTCTGCGCCGTCGAGCCGACAAGAAGGTGCTCGGCTTCCGCATCGATCCGGTGTCCGGATACTGGGCAAAGAACAGGGACGAGGACGAGGGCGATGGTGGGATCGATCCCACGGCGTCGCCTCGGCAGTGGATCGTCCCCAGCGTCCAGGATCGCAAGAACGCTCTCCTCTTTCGGCCCGTCGGTGACGCCTTCTCCGAGGTTACGCTGGCCACTGTGCAGCACGCCCTCCTGCGAGGCATCGAGGCGGTGTTCCAACTCGAGGAGGGCGAGATGCTCGCCGAGCCGATGCCCACGCGTGACGTCCGCAACGGCTTTCTGCTCTACGAGGCGACCGAGGGGGGCGCCGGCGTGCTCACGCGGCTGGTCAGCGAAAAGAGCAGCCTCGCCACCGTCGCGCGCAAAGCCCTGCAGGTAATGCACCTCGCAGTCGGCGACGGCCCCCTGCCCGCGGCTCGGTCGGCACTCGTCGACCAGCCCGGCACGGCTTGCGTGGCCGCCTGCTATCGCTGCCTGATGTCCTACTACAACCAGCCGGACCACGAGATCCTCGACCGTCGCGACGAGGCCACCCGCGAGATCCTGCTTCGTCTCTCAAGCGCAGAGACGGCGTGCCTCGGTCTCCCTCCTTTGCAGGTATCGGTTCCGGTGAACGGTGCCGATGCGGGGGAGGACCGCTGGCTCGCCGAGGCAACTCGTCGCGGGATCCCAGCGCCCGATCCGGACCCACTCATCTTTGGAGAGCGGAGGCTGAACCTCGTTTGGCGCAGGCACTACGTCGCGGCCGTGGTCGACGAGGCCGACCGTCCAGGCCTGCAAGCAATAGAGAACCTCGGCTTCGACGTCATCTTGTTTGAGGACCCAGCGACCTGGAATGGGGCCTTCGCACGCCTGGCGACCGCTCTGGGGCGCGTACCGTGACCGACCTCGTCTACTCTCCCGGAAGCCTTGTCAGCGCCCGAGGACGAGAGTGGATCGTCCTGACCGGCAGCACAGCAGAGACGCTCCGGGTTCGTCCGATGACCGGCTCCGACGACGACCAGACGCTGATTCACTTGCCACTTGAGGCAGAGCCGGTCCGCGAAGCTCGTTTCCCGCTACCCGATCCACGTCAACTCGGGGGGCACGACGCCGCGCTCTTGCTGCGAGACGCGTTGCTCCTCTCGCTGCGCCGGGGGGCTGGGCCGTTTCGGAGTTTCGGGCAGATCTCGGTGGAACCGCGCGCCTATCAACTCGTGCCGCTGCTCATGGCGCTCAAGCTCGATCCGGTGCGCCTTCTCATCGCCGACGACGTTGGCGTCGGCAAGACGATCGAGGCGCTGCTCATTGCGCGCGAGCTTCTCGACCGCGGCGACATCGACCGGACGGCGGTCCTTTGCCCGCCGCACCTGGTGGACCAGTGGGTGACCGAGCTCGAAGTTCGATTTCACATCCGCGCCGTGGCTGTGACGTCGCAGAGCGCGCGCCGCTTAGAGCGGGGAATCCCCCCTGGCGTAAGCATCTTCTCGGTGTATCCCCACACGGTCGTGAGCCTCGATTACATCAAAAGCCGAGAACGACGGGACCACTTTCTCCACGCATGTCCCGACTTCGTGATCGTCGATGAGGCTCATACATGCGCCGCTGTCGGCCGGGGTCACCATCAGCGCCACGAGCTGCTCGAGGACCTGGCGAGGAGCGCGTCTCGTCACCTCGTCCTGCTCACCGCCACCCCGCACAGCGGGAACGATGCGGCCTTCTACCGGCTGCTCGGGCTCCTCGCCCCGGACTTTGAGCGCCTGTCTGAGCTCGTCGGCTCGGAGCGCGAACGCGTGCGCGAGCGCCTCGCACACCATTTTGTACAGCGGAGGCGGGCGGACATTGCCGACTGGCATGAGGGCGACATCTTTCCGCGCCGCGAGACGAAGGAGGTCACCTACAGGCTGAGCGGGGCCTGGGAGGACTTCTTCAGCAAGGTCCTCGACTATTGCGCCGAGGTCGTCGAGGCAGGGGCGGGAGATGAGCAGCGGCAGCGCCTCAACTTCTGGGGCACTTTGGCGCTGTTGCGGTGTGCAGCCTCGAGCCCTCTCGCCGCCGTACTCGCCTTGCGGACCCGTACCGGCGAAAACCTCGGAGACGAGGCTCGCGAGGATCTGCTTGATCGCATCTTCGATGGCGATATCGATGCCCTCGTCGAAGACGACGTGGAGCCCCCTGTCGGCAGCGATGATCTGGCGCTGGCGGGACTCATCGCACAGGCCCAGCAGCTCGCAGGCCAGAGCGGCGATCCGAAGCTCAAGGCGGCATCGGACCACGTCGCGGAGCTGGTCCAAGCTGGCTTCAACGTCGTGGTCTTCTGCCGGTTCATCGCGACGGCCCATTACGTGGCCCGCCACCTTCGCAAGCATCTCGGCGGCGCAACCGTCGACGTCATCACCGGCGAGATGCCTCCCGAGGACCGCGCGGAGCATGTCGCACGCATCGGTGCGGCCGAGCGCTCTCGGGTGCTGGTCGCCACTGACTGCCTGTCGGAGGGAATCAACCTGCAGGAGTACTTCGATGCGGTAGTTCACTACGACCTTTCTTGGAACCCGACACGCCACGAACAGCGGGAGGGCCGCGTCGACCGCTTCGGCCAGACGAGCAAGACGGTGCGTGCTACGCTGCTTTACGGGGTGAACAATCCGGTCGACGGAGCCGTGCTCCAGGTCATCCTGCGCAAGGCCGCCCGCATCCGCGAGGAGCTGGGCGTGCCCGTTCCGGTGCCGGATGAGGGCCACACGCTGACCCAGGCGCTGCTCAAGGCGGTGCTGCTCCGGCGGCGCGGCGGTTCCGGCGCCCTGGAGGGTCACCAGCTCGAGCTCTTCGAGACCCAATGGGAAGACGCGAAGACGAAGGCGAAGAGGAACCGGACGGTGTTCGCCCAGCGGCGCATCAAGCCCGACGAGGTCCTGCCGGAGTGGCACAAGAGCCTTGCAGCGATTGGTGGCCGCGAAGATGTCCAGCGCTTTGCCGGCCGTGCTCTCGCCCGGCTCGGCTCGGGGCTCGAGCCTCTGCGGCGCGGATTCAAGGTCGCCACAGCGCCGCTGCCGGTGGAGGTCCGGGAGCGCCTCGAGACCGAGGGCATCGCGGGCACAGTCGCCATCGACTTCACCTATCCATCGGCGCCTGGATGCCGTCCCGTCCAGCGCAGTCATCCCCTGATTGCCGTTCTCGCCGAGACGCTGCTCGGCCGTACGCTGTCGGTGGAGAACAACGACGTCTCCAGCAACGACCCCTCGATCCTGGGGCGTGTGGGCTGCTGGATCTCAGACGGGGTGCGGGTCCGCACGACGATCGCGCTCCTGCGCCTACGGCACCAGCTCCTTTCGCGCAGGCAGCGGCAGGAGACCACGCTCATGGTCGAGGAGGCCACAGCCCTCGCTTGGGTTGGCGCCGGAACCGAGGAGCAGGTCACGGGCTCGGAGGCGCTCTCGCTTCTCACGCTCCCGCCCGTTGACGATCCCCCGCGCCACGTCCGCGAGCGCGAGGCGGCGCGGGCGGTCGCCCTGATCGAAGAGCGGACCTCGGACCTCGAGGCGTTCGCCGCCGCGCGCGCCCGCGCGCTCCTCGAGGACCACGTGCGCGTGCGCGAGGCCGGCCGGGGCGTCGGAAGCACCTCCGTCCAAGCCCTCCCGCGCCCCGATGTCATCGGTGTATACGTGCTCCTCCCGAGGGTAGGCTGACGATGGCGCCCCAGCGGGGCGCCGTGCGCGAGGCGCAGCTCGCATTCGATGCCCTCTCCATCGAGGGCGGACTTCTCGGCGCGGAGTGGCTGGGCAAACTTGCTCAGCTCGAGGCCAGCGCGCAGGCCTTGGCCGACTATCGCATTCCGAAGGGCCTTCACCTGCGCGACGAGATCGCCCGGAGCTGGCGAATCGCTCAGGCGTGCTTTCAGGAGCTGGAAGCCGGTCGTGCGTCGGGCGGCAACGCTCTCGCGCTGGCCGAGCGCTTCGTCGAAGGACTCCTGCGCGACGCGTTCGGCTTCACGTCAATCGTACGCGCCGATCCAACGGTGCTGGGCGAGCGGGTGTACCCGGTCCGGTTCTTCGCACTCGGCGATCGGGTACCCATCGTCGTCGCCCCGGCAGGCGCGGGGCTGGACGCTCCGTTGCCCGAACTCGGCGACGGCAGGAGAAGACGGAGCGCATTCGGCCTGCTACAGGAGGTCCTCAACGCCCTCAGCGCTGCACGCTGGGGGCTGACGTCGGACGGGCTCGTGCTTCGGCTCGCACGCGACAACGCCAGCCTAACCCGGCCCGCGTGGATCGAGGCCGACCTCGCCCGGATCTTCACCGAGAGCCTGTACCCGGACTTTGCCGCGCTCTGGCTCCTCGTGCATGAGTCGCGCTTCGGCCGTGCCGAGGAGTCCGCCGACACGTGCCCGCTGGAGGCCTGGCGCGAGGCGGGGCGGCAGGAAGGGACTCGGGCACGGGAGAAGCTGAGCGTCGGTTTCGAGCGGGCGCTCGAGATCCTCGGTCACGGTTTTCTCTCGCATCCGGCGAACACCGGCCTCCGCTCCGCGCTGCACGCCGGCGATCTCACGAGGGACAACTACTTCGGGCAGCTTCTCCGGCTCGTCTATCGGCTCATCTTCCTGCTCACAGTCGAGGAGCGGAACCTCCTCCACCCGAAGAGCGCGCCCGACGCAGCCCGTCACCTGTACGCCGAGGGGTACACGCTCCGGCGCCTTCGCGATCGGGCCATCCGCAGGAGCGCCCATGATCGCCAGGGCGATCTCTGGGAGGTGGTGAAGATCGTCTTCCGTGGGCTCGCCACCGGCGAGCCGCGCCTCGGCCTGCCTGCGCTCGCCGGCCTATTCGCGTCGGAAGAATGCCCGGAACTCGACGGAGCGATGCTCGAGAACCGCGCGCTGCTCGGAGCACTCTTTCACCTCGCCTGGCTGCGTGAGCCCTCAGGGCTGGTGCGCGTGAACTGGCGCGACATGGGCCCTGACGAGCTCGGCTACGTATACGAGGGGCTTCTCGAGCTGGTCCCCCAGATCACCAAGGATGGGCGCTCCTTCTCCTTTGCCAGCGCGGACGAGAGCCGCGGGCACGCGCGCAAGACCACGGGCAGTTACTACACGCCCGACGAGCTCGTGCAGCTACTGCTCGCGAGCGCCCTCGATCCCGTCGTGAAGCGCGCCGTGGACGCCCATCCGGACCGGCCCGTCGATGCACTCCTCGACCTAGCGGTCGTCGATCCGGCGTGTGGCTCGGGGCACTTTCTTCTCGCGGCGGCGCGCCGTCTCGCCGATCACGTCGCGCGCATCCGCGCAGCGGGAACCCCGACGCCGGACGACTACCAGCGCGCGCTGCGCGACGTGGTACGACGGTGCATCTACGGGGTGGACATGAACCCCCTGGCCGTCGAGCTATGCAAGGTAAGCCTGTGGATGGAGTCCATCGATCCCGGCCTGCCGCTTACCTTCCTCGAGAGCCATATTCGCCGCGGCAACGCGCTGCTCGGCACCACGCGCGGGTTGATGGGCGATCAGGTGCCGGATGCCGCCTGGATCGTCCTCGAAGGGGACGACAAGAACGTCACAACATCGCTCAAGAGACGCAACAAGGAAGAAATCGCAGGACAGCGGCTCCTTCGCCTTGAGCGACGAAACGGGACGGGCGCCTTGCGTGACGCCATGCGCGCCATCGAACAGGCCCCCGACGCCGATGTCGCGGCGCTGGCCGAGAAGGAGTGCCAATGGAAGGCGCTCCTCGGCTCGCAAGCCTACGAGCACGAGAAGCTCGTGGCCGACGCTTGGTGCGCCGCCTTCCTCTGGCCCAAGGACAAGCCCGGCCCGGTTGTCGAGACCGCGCCGACCACGGCCACGTGGCTCGCGCTCCGCGACAAAGAGGCGCCGCCGTCCGAAGTGCTTGTCGAAACGACGCGACATATCGCCGAGGACTACGTGCTCTTCCATTGGGAACTTGCGTTTCCGCACGTGTTCGCGCGGGGCGGTTTCGACGTCGTGCTGGGGAACCCTCCATGGGAACACATCGAGTTGAAGGAACAAGAATTCTTCGCTAGGCGAGAGCCATCAATCGCCGATGCTCAAAACGCCGCAATACGCAAGGATCTGATCGCAGCGCTTCCGGTAACAAGTCCCCAACTCTGGGAGGAATGGCAACTCGCGAAGCGAAAGGCCCAGGGCGAGATGCACTTCGCCCGCAGCAGTGGCCGCTTTCCGCTTTGCGCTCGCGGGCGCATCAATACCTACCCGCTATTTGCGGAGCACAACTGGGGTGTGCTTGCGCCGCACGGCCGGGCCGGCTTCATCGTGCCGAGCGGCATTGCAACCGACGATATGACCAAGGAGTACTTCCAGGCCCTCCTAGACCGTAGGGTCCTCGCTAGCATCTACCACTTCGAGAACGAAGGCCTCGTGTTCAAGGGGCTTCATCACGCGTACCGCTTCGTGCTGCTAACAATCGGCGAGGCCGAGCGCGCTGACCTTGTGTTCTACGCGCGACGCGTTCTCGATCTCGACGATGAAGAACGCCACTTTGCTCTTGCTCCCGCCGACTTCGCGACGCTCAACCCCAATACGCACACCTGTCCCACTTTCAGGTGGCGCCGCGACGCCGAGATGAATCTTGCGCTCTACAGCCGCACGAACGTGCTTTGGCGTGAGGGCGATCCAGACGGCAATCCTTGGGGTCTGCGTTTCATGCAAGGACTTTTCAACATGGCGTCCGACGCAGCCCTCTTCCGCACGCGGGGAGAGCTTGTCGCTGCCGGCTGGACGCCCCAGGGCAACCGCTTCGTCAAGGACCGTGAGGTCATGCTGCCGCTTTACGAAGCGAAGATGATCCACAATTTCGACCACCGTTTTGGCACCTACGAGGGGCAAACGGAAGCACAGTCGAACCAGGGAAAGCTCCCCGAACTCGACGATGCGGCCCACGCAAACCCCCGGCGAGTGACGCTCGCGAGGTACTGGGTCACGCAGACCGAGATTGAGTCGAGGCTGGAGGGTGTCTCGGATCGGGGGTGGCTGCTCGGGTGGCGAGACATCACGGGTACCGAAAAGGTCCGGACAGTCATCGCGTGCGTGATCCCGCGGGTTGGAGTTGGGCATACATTGCCGCTCATGTTTCCGACACCTGACGCGCACACCGTTGCATGCCTCTGCGCGAACTTGGCGAGCCTTTGCTTCGACTATGCTGCGCGTCAGAAGGTCGGGGGTACCCACCTCACCTACAGCTACCTGAAGCAACTACCTGTGTTGCCGCCTTCCATCTATCCCACATGCTGCCCCTGGAATGTTGCCCAGGCGCTCCGCGACTGGTTCCTTCCTCGCGTCCTTGAACTCACCTACACCGCCTGGGACCTCAAGCCGTTCGCCGAGGACTGCGGCGACGACGGGCCACCCTACATCTGGGACCCCGAGCGCCGCTTCCAACTCCAGTGCGAGCTCGACGCGGCCTTCTTCCACCTCTACAGCATCCCGCCGGACGATGCCGGCTACATCCTCGACACCTTTCCCGTCCTCGCCCGATCCGATGAACGCGCCTACGGCGAGTACCGAACGAAGCGGATGGTCCTCGACGTTTACGACGCCTTGGCAGGGGCAGCGGCCGCGGGCAGGTCTTACGTCTCGCCGCTCGGACCGCCGACGAGGGCCTCATGACCCAGTTTCGGCTCAGCCATCTCCGGGTCGAGAACTACCGCTGCTTCGAGACGCTCGAGCTTCCGCTGGAAGAGGACGTCACCGTCTTCTTCGCCGAGAACGGTGGCGGCAAGACCGCACTGCTCACGGCCCTGGCGATGGGCCTTGCCGTGGTCCAGAAGGGGTCGCCGAAGACGCTCAAGCTCGATGCCCGCCGCGATCCCAGGAAGCGCACGCTCGATGAGAAGGGCCGGCGCGAACCGGTCGGCCGCTGCACGGTGACATGGACGGCGGCCGTGGGCGAGGTCGAATCCGTTGAGTGGTCCACCACCGTCCAGCCTGCGTCGGGTCGGAGCACGAATCGGCACCGTCCGATTCTTGAGGCCATAGAGAAGGTCCGCGTCCCCGGAGACCGGTGGCCCCTGTTCGCCTGGTACGGCGTCGATCGCATGCAGCGCAGCCGCGGGCGACCCCTCCGGGACGAGCGCGTACGGGACCGCTGGGAAGCCTACGCCTCCTCGCTCGACCCGAGGCTTGACGAGGCGCAGCTGCTCCAGTGGCTCCAGGACGAGATGCTTGGGGACGTGGCCCGGCAGCGACAAGGAGAACCGGAGCGCTTCTTCGATAAGGCTGTGATGGAGGCAGCGGTCCGAGCCACGCCGGGCGTGGTCAACGCCTGGTACGACCCGGTGGAGCAGAGCCCGATGGTGCGCTTCGAAGCCGGCCACGTGGCCCCATGGTCCGAGCTTTCCGATGGGTACCACGCATTCATCGCCCTCGTGGCCGATATCGCCCGACGGGCCGTCATGCTGAACGAGATCGACGGCGCCGACGCGCCGCAGCGCTTGGAAGGCGTAGTGCTCATCGACGAGATCGATCTCCACCTCCACCCGCGGTGGCAGCGCGTGGCGCTCGCCGGCCTGCGCACGGCCTTCCCGAGGCTGCAGCTCGTCGTGACCACGCATTCGCCGCAGGTCTTAAGCAGTGCGGAGAACCGTCAGGTGCGCCGGCTCGTCGACGGGACGCTGCAAGACCACGACGTGTTCGTGCAGGGTCGGGACAGCAACGCCATCCTCCGAGACCTAATGCGCACCGACGACCGAGGCGAGGAGGGCACTCGCGCGCTCCGCGATCTCCACGATGCCATCGACCGCGGCGACCGCGCCGAGGCCGAGCGGCTCTATGCAATCCTCGCGGCTCGTTGGGGCGAGACTGACCCTACGCTCATTCGGGTCAGGGGCTTCATGGGCTGGGGGGAGTAGATGCGAGGCGTCTCCAAGCCCTGGCCTCCGGCCGACGTCTCTCAGGATGGTCACACGCCGTGCAGCCTCCGCGATGCCGAACGCAACTACCTTGCCGCCCTTCCACCAGAAGCCGAGCGCTCCGCGCGCGCGCGCGCGAGATTCGACCAACTCGACAAGCGGAAGCTCCGCGTGGTCATGTACCACGAGCAGCGCTCCATCTGCGTCTTCTGCGAGCGCCCGATCGACGAGGGCAACCCGACGCCGCGCATCGACCACTGGCGCCCGCTGAGCGTTCATCCGGAGCATGCGCTCCACTGGAGGAACCTCTATCTGTCCTGTCCATCGGCCGAAACCTGCGACGCCGCCAAGGGTGAGCGAGCGCTTCGGTGGGGCGACACCGATCCACATCTGCCATGGCCGACCGACCTCCGGTACGAGGATCTCGTCGGCTTCACGAGCCGCGGCGACATCTACGTCAGGAAAGATCTTGCCTTAGACGACGCAGTTCGGAGGGCCCTCGAGCTTGCGCTCGACGACCGCCAGAATGGCAACCGAACGCGGCGGGCGATCCTGAACCTGAACCACCCGACACTCGTCGCCGCGCGCGCTGCGGCGCTCGATAGGGAGCGGTCGCGGCTGGAGCGAGACTTCGAGGACAGCACCGCGACGAGGGAGGCCCGGGAGGAGCGGGCGAATGAGATGCTCGCGCAGAACCCGCTGCCCGGATTCGTCAGCATTCGAGTGGCATGGCTACGAAAGAGACTCGGCCGGGGCCGTTGATGCTGACCGCGGTCACGATTACCCGTCTGGAGAAGGCAGCCAGCGACAACGGCTTCGATCTTGAGCGGTCGCCCGACGGAGACTGGCTGAGCTTCGGCAGCAGCCAAACCTCGATGCGAATCTGGCTTACGAGCGTTGGCGAGCCGTTGTTCCTGGTCGCCTTGTCGCGAGCGAACGTCCTCGACGCGCTGGCCGGGCTTGGCGTGGCATTCACCAACCCGCTTCCGAACGGCGCCGGCGGCGCTCGCAGCGTCGGCGACATTCAAGCGCTCCATCGCCTGCTGCGCCGTGCGTTCCAGCTCGCCCGAACGTTGCCCGACGAGCTCCTTCACGTCTTCGAAGGCCAGACCTCGCGTCTCCCGCGATCGACGGAGGCTGAGCGCCTGGTGCTTCAGCGGATAGGCCAGGACATCTTCCGTCGGGGTCTGCTCGAATACTGGGACGGCTCTTGCGCGATCACGGGCCTCTCGATGCCCGATCTACTTCGCGCGAGCCACATCAAACCATGGGTTGACTGCGGGAGCGACGCCGAACGCCTTGACGTCTTCAATGGGTTCCTTCTCGCACCGCACCTCGATGCCGTCTTCGATGCTGGTTTCATCAGCGTCGCGGAAGACGGCTCCGTGCTGCTCTCCAATGTGCTCCCAGCCGACGCCCGGGCGATCCTTGGACTCGAACTCCCGTTGAAGGTACGCGGCCTCCACCACGCTCACGAGCGGTACCTCCTATGGCATCGCGCGAAAGTTTTTCGGAAGGCATCGTGTCTGTGATCGCGTGGCGACGCTTCGTCTTGGCCGCGCCGGGGCCGGTTGTGATGCTCGACCGCCACCGACGTCGAGAAGGGATCGCTGCTCATGCCGATGCGCTCGATGCACATCGTCCACGATCGACCGGAAGCCTTTGGCTCACTAAGCTGGCGGTTGGAATCGCGCCGCTGATGGGCGAAACCGTGACTTCAGCGGCGCAGGACCTCCGCCTCGATGAGAGAAGCTGCTAGTCCGATAGACACCCGTGGGAGAGAGAGCTGAAGGTCACCCATGGGTTGTTCTGGATGCTCGAGCCCGAATGATCCAGGTCATAGCCGCGGCAGCGCAGGGTGGCGGGGAGCTTTCGATGATCCGGCGATATTGCTACTCGCCACCCTGGCGTGCGTGCCGCCTTACCCCTTCGTCGCGAGGCGGTGCCGCTTCACGTACTCCCAGAGCCGCTTCGTCATGCCGGACGGCGGCATCGGAGCGCTGCCGAACAGCGACTCCAGCGTGTCCGTGCACCCCTTGAAGCAGACTTCGTACCCGCCGAACGGGACCTTCTTCGGCGGCCTCGACTTCCCTTTCGCCTTGGTCTTCGCCATCGTCTCCTCCTTCGCTGTGAATGGTGGAATGACCTTGCCGTTGCCGCGCGTCGCCTCAGGGCGACTCCGAGGGCGCCGGCCATGGCGGAGACCGCCCCCGCGGACAGAACCGCCCCCAGGGAACGTAGATCAACGCCGAGCTCGCTTCCGGCGGGACTCCGCCGACTTCCGGCCGGCCGCCCGCGCCGCCGCCCGCTTCTCCGGCGACGTCACCCGACACCGCGCACACACGTACGACGCGGGCTTGAGGACCGCGAGGGGCCACCGCTTCTCGCCGCAGGAGGTGCAGATCACCTCCCAGGTCCGCGGCTGGGGGTGGACCGGGCACCCGCAGGTCGGGCAGGTCGACCTGGCCGGGCCTGTGACCACGCCCTTGGTTGATTTCATCGGCCCCGCACCTCGACGATGTCGCCGTCGATGGCGCGCTTCGCGAGGGCGACCGTCCGGACGGCCGTGAGCGTCTGGTCCGACAGCGCCAGCAGTTCTGCCAGCTCGCGCGCCGCCCACACTCGCCCCCGGCCCACGCCGTCGCGCGTCAGCGCCGCGGCATCGCGCTCATCAGGCACGAACCAGAGCGGCTCGGTGTGCCAGGCCACACGGATCTCGAGGCCCTGGCCCTCGCGCGCGAACTGGTCGAGCGGCATGGCCAGGATCCCCGACAGGTCGACCATGCCCGGGGCGCTTGGGCGATCCGCGATCTCTTCCGGAACGCGTGGGGGCGCTGGACGCGCGCCGAGCCTCTCGGCCAGCGCCGCGAGTGACGAGGTCAGGTCGCTCATCCGCCTCCTCCGTGCCCTCGTAGCTGCCACAAACCGTCGACAACCGTCGCAGCGTCGACGGGCCTTTCTTTTCGCTGGCTTACGAGACGCCCCCGCACGGCACAGCCAGCCAGCTCGAAAGGGGCGCAAGTAGCTGGATTCACGGGGCTGTCGACGCTTGTTGACGGATGTCGACGCTCTCTAGCGGTTTGGACAGGGATGGAGGCTCGTTCTCGCCGGGCGCGCCGACCGCGGGGTTGTAGCGGCGGGCGAGGTCGGCCAGCACGCCAGAGTCCAGGGTGTAGAGACGCACTGGGCGCCCGTTCTCGCGGCCCGGGCGAGCGACGAGCCCGAGCGGCGCAAGGAGCCCCGCGAGCCTCCGCGTGCTCTTCACCCACGCGTAGCCGTTGTCTTGGAGCGCTTCCAGCAGCCGCGTGGGCGTCGCCGCCATCCCGACATCCGCGACGACCTTCTGGAGCGCGGTGATCAGCCGCGCGGCCGACCCTGCCTCGTCGTCCGCCTCGCGCGCATCGCTCAACGCGCGCGCGGCGTCGAGGATCCGCTCGGCCCGAGCACCGCCCGCCTCGGCGTCGGCGACCATCGCCAGCGCCAGTAGCGGCGCCCAGAGGTCCACCGCCCGGTCGTCCACGTCGCGGCTGTCGAGCACCTTGGGCGCGAGCTCGTACGCCGCGACGATGTCCCCGATGCGCGTGAGGCACGCGAGCGCGCAGGCGTCCCGCAGCTTCTCGGCCTCGGCATCGGTCTCCCGGCCCAGCCGCGCCACGGGCTCGTCCTTGCGCCGCCGGAACATCACGAGCGTGAGGCTCCGGTCCTCGAGCGTCTCCTTGAGCCCGGCGATCCCGGCGAGGATGCGGGGCGCGTACACCTCGTGGAGCACCTCGACGAACCGCTCGCCGCGCTTCTCCTGCCGCGAGACCGCGCCGCCCTGCTCGAAGCCGACGTTCAGCACGGCGATCAGCGTCGCCAGCCTGTCCTTGTCGCCGCCGCCGCCCCGGAGCGACTCCATCTCGTCGAACGCCTGGAGTCCGCTCCGCCGCGCCGCCTCCCGGTAGAGCTGGGCCTCGGTCGGGTGTGTCGTCGGCGGGGAGGCGTTGAAGGCCGCGCGGCAGAGGAGACGCATCAGCCGGCTCTTGCCGCACCGGCGCTCGGCCGAGCGCACCGAGAGGTAGGGGTAGACGCGGAACGCGCGATAGCACCAGGTGCCGAGCGTCCACGCCGCCAGCCAGCCGGCCGTCCCCGCATCCCGCAGCGCGACGTGGCGCCCCAGGAAGTCCGCCAGGCCGTCGAGCGCGCGCGCGACGGAGCCCTCGGTCGAGCCGGCCAGCCACGCGGCCGCCGTCTCGTGTCGGACCGAGGACGGCCCCGGATCGGCGTGGCGGAGGGCCATGCCGGACGGGAGCGTCTGGGGCGTGAACCCCTCGCGCCGGGACGTGACGATGGTGAGCCGGTCGCCGACGGGAATGCCGTAGGAGAGGACACCGTCGACGACGTCGAGCCCCGGGTGAAGGAACCGCGTCGTCTCGCCTCGCTCGAGCAGCTCGAGCACGGTGGGCTCGGCAGCCGGCGGCTGGGCGTCCTTCCGCTTCACCCACTCGCGCCACCAGGCGCTCGCGCGCCCGAGGGCTGCGTGCTTCAGCGAGAGGCGCGGCAGCGTGTCGAACGCTTCGCGCGGGTGCGCGCAGAGGTAGTCGTCGAGGCCGGTCTTGGTGCCGTTCCGGACCGACGGGAGCTTGAGCACGGCGACCTTCGCGCCGCGCCCCTCGAGCTCCTTGCCGAGGGCGAAGACCGGCTGCACCAGGTCCGGGCGCGTCCAGACATCGGAGTCCGGGACGATCAGCATCTCGCGCTCCACCCAGTCAATGCGGTCGAGGTCGGCGATCGGCCGGCCGCCGGTCTGCCAGTTCCAGAGCCCGCCGACCGCGAGGGAGGCGAGCCCCTCCTGGTTGGCCTTGAGCGCCTTCTTCTCGCCCTCGGTGATGAGGAGCGGGACGGCCGGATCGCTCAGGGCCGCTCGTGCCGGCCCAGGGGCGTAGAGGCGGGGTGGCGTGCCCGCGCGCTGGTAGTAGCGGACCGTGTGGCCCTGGCCGTCGCTCACCGGAGGGAAGAGCTTGCAACGGACGAACTCGTCAGCCCGCCGCATCGGGATGCCGTGCGAGGCACTGTCGTAGGGGAAGACGAGGACGTGGCGGACCTTGTCGACGAGGCGTGGGCTCAGCAGTCGCGGGAGATCGCCGGGCGGCGGCGTGTAGAGACCGGCCGCCGCGATCGTGGCGTCGGAGAGGCCCGACTTCCGGAGGTCCTCCACGGCTTCCTCGTGGAGCGGGAGCGTCACGCGCCACTCCAGAGCCCCCGCCCCGCCTCGCGCGCCTCGCGCTGGAGCTTCAGGAACAGCGCCTGGTGCCTCAGATTCGGCGGGATCGTCATGACCTGCGCGTAGCCGCGGCGGACCATCTCGGCGTTGGCCATCACGCGCTTCCTGGCCCGCATGACCCACGCGTAGGCCAGGAGCCTGCCCCAGCGATCGCGGTGCGAGACATCCAGCTCGAGACGCACGGCGTGCCTGGCCACGAGCGCGCGATTGACCGCGCTCGCCCGGTGGCCGCCCTTCTGCCAGTAGCGCACTTGGTGCGGGACCTCGGGCGCGTTGACGCCGATGTAACGCACCTTCTCGACGCGCTGGCCGAGCCGGACGTGGATCGTGTCGCCGTCCACGACCCAGACCACGCGGCCCCTCACTTCGTGGTGACCGAGACCGCCCCGTCGCCGGCCTTCACCTCGCTCGCGCCCCCCACACGGCACGCCGCGCCCTTGCCGTAGATTGTCGTCACGCTGACGCAGACGGCAGCCGGGTCCTGGCCGAGCGCCCGGACCAGCTCCGTCGCGCCGACGCAGCCGGTCGTGAGCAACGCGATGCTCAACGTCGTGATGGCGAGCGGAAGCGAGACAATCATGTGCCCCTCCTTGTGGTTGTGTGTGAATCTCATCATCGAGCGTCGCCACGTCTTCCCGTGCCGAGGTAGGCGTCGAGCAAATCGGCCCAGCGCGTCGCCCGCGCGAAGTCCAGCTCGCGATAGAAGGCGGACCGGTCCAGGAACAGCGGGAAGTAGATCGAGAGGCCTCGCGCCGGCGCCATGGGCGCGCCGGCGTGCGCCTGGGCGATGATCGGGCTCCGGACCTCGTCGCCGTCGATGATCCGCTGCACGTCGCGGCAGGCATCCGCGATGAGGCTGTTGCCGGCGGTGGTCGCCAGGTTGGCGGCCAGGTGGTAGAGGTCCACGTAGAGGCCCTCGAAGAACTGGAGCGTCTTGCGGCGCGCGGCGAGGAGGGAAGCAATAACCGCCGCGCTCTTGAGGCCGGCCAGGAGCCGACGGGCCAGCACGTCCACCGCCTCGACCAGGTCGTCGAGCCTGCCCAGGTTGATCGCGGACTGGGTGGCGTCCTCGCCGCCGTGCCGGTAGGACTCGACGTAGCGCTGGACGACGGCGGCGCCCAGCTCGGCGCCGGTCATCGCGGGGTGCTTCGTGAGGTCAGCCAGGATCGCCGCATGCGGCCAGCCCGGGCCGGGCTCCACGTCCTCCGAGCCCACGAGGACCTGCGCGTGGTCCCGGAGCTGGTAGGCCACCTCGATCATGGTCATGAGGCAGGCGTCCATGCCGACCAGGTCGACCTTCCGCCCGAGGGCGCGATGGGCGGTGGCGAGCACGCGTTTCAGCTCCTGGTTGTCGAGGCAGTCGGATGCGCCGTCGTCGTAGGCGATGCCGCGGTCGGCGGGCGCGGTCTCCCGCAGGCGCTCGCGCGTCGTGTGGAAGATCGGCGGCCGGCGACGCCGTCGGGCCCGGGGCGTTGACGCCTCATGCGCCGCTCTCGCGTGAGCCTGCATGTCGGGCGGCACGTAGAAGCCGGAGCCGTGGTTGAGCAGCACGAGCGCGGTCGCGCGCGCGGGATAGCGGAGCGCCCCGAACCGGATGTAGCTCTCCAGCACGCCGGGATCGCCGGTGTTGGTCGGGCCGAGGTCAGCCAGGACGCGCGAGCTGATCTTCCGCGGGTCCGTCCCCCGCGTGACGTAGTAGCGCCGGCTGCCGTGCCAGTTGCCCTTGGAGGCGTCGTTCCCCGGCGAGCGATCCACCTGGGCGAGGATCTCGACGACGCCCGGCGTGGAGCCCACGCGCTCCATCTCGGCCAGGTCGGCGAGGAGCTCGCCCTCGAGGTCGTTGTCGGCGGCGAGGTACTCGAGCACCAGCCACTGCGCCTCCGGCCCCGGGGGCGTAATGACCTTCGCGTGCGGGTCAGGCAGCACGGCGGGCTCATGGGTACGCGTGTCGGGCATGACATTCCTCCTCGTCAGGAGACGCTTGTGAGTGAAGGCCGCCGCGCACGGGGGCCGCCCGGGCCTCCGGTCAGCAGGCCCGCGGCCAGGAGCACGAGGGTCGCGATCTCGTCGTGGTAGATGTCGCGATGGGCGCCGATCAACCACTCGTCGTGGGTGACCACACTCGATCCGTCGACGGTGACGACACCGTGGGGCAGCCCGGCCGTTTGCGCCGCGACCAGCTCCATCTCGGCGGCGCCGACGCCGAGCGCGCCCACCGCCCCCATCGCGCTCCGCGCCACCACCTCGCGCACGTGGGTGAGCCGGCCCCGGTTGGCCGCCGCGCGCTCCACCTGGGCCCCCCAGGTCACCGAGGGGTAGAGTCGGCTGAGCGCCCGGTCGTGATCAGAGCGGAGCGCGACGATGCGGTCCGCCACCATCCGCCCCGTGATGACCGGACGGTAGGAGCCCGGCCGCTTGGCTCCCGGCACCTCCTCGGCGAACGCATACGCGGAGAATGCGGCCAGGAGCAGCACCAGGCTCCGGGGACGGAGGCCCGCGAGGACCGCCGCACTCACGAGCTTGGCGCCAAACGAGTGGCCGACCAGGTGAAGCCGCGGGGCCCGATCACCGAGCGCGCTCCACGCCGGGGCCAGGAGCTCGCGGCCCAGTCGCTCGCCCACCTGCCCCGCCCGCCGCTTCATGAGCCAGAAGGAGAGCGCGTAGAGCGGCGAGAGCGTGCCGTCGCCCCGCTCTCCGCCCTGATCGGCCAGGCGCAGGAGCGCATCCAGCTCGATCTCCTCCTCGGCGCCCAGGGGCACCTCCGCCTCGCAGAGCGCCGGGATCAGCCGCGCGAAGAGACCCGGCTGCCGGCGCCCCAGCTCGCCGAGAGCACCGAAGAGCTCCGGGGATGGCGCGCCTGGCGTCCCGCCGCGCTCTGTCTCTCCGTTCGCGAACGGCTTCGACGGCCAGTGGATGGCGACCCGGAGCGGAACCACGCGCTCGCCCAGCGGACGGAGCGCCACGTCCAGCCGCGCGAAGAAGCGCTGCGCCCCGTCGCGCGCCTCGACGGAGTCGTTCAGCCAGCCGTGGCAGAAGACGAAGCAGTCCGTGGCCGAAAGGAGGCGCTGCTGGAGCGTGTCGAAGGGGCGTGGATTGGTCAGGCGGCCGTCGCGGGTCAGCGAGAGCAGCAGGAGATCGTTGCGGGCGAGCATCGGCTCAAAGCCCCACGCGGAGCGTGCGCGCGATCTGCTCGAGGAGCTGGATGATCCGGTCGAGCTTGATCCCGAGCCACGCCGTGACCCACCAGACGAGGTAGAGGGAGATCGCGCCGGGCACGCCGACCAGCCCCAGCAGGCGCACCCAGCCGTTGAGGCGGCCATTCGGCGGCATCTCGGCGAGGCTCAAGGCTCGCCAGCCCCGACGCTCGTGAGGATGGCGAGCCCGAGGGCGCGCAGGCTGTGCTCCGAGAGCGCGATCCTCACGCAGTCCTGCCCGTGCGTGAGCGACAGAATCGGCTCGCCGTCGTCGTCGCGCGTGATCGCGGGCTCGGCCAGGCCGTGGCGGAAGACACACTCGATGCGCATCGCCATGGGGAGACTTACACGCAGCGCCGCGCTCGACGGAGCTGGCACAGCTCGTCGGGCGTGAGCCTGAGCCTCAGCGACAGCGCCTGCTGCCGCAGCCCGGCGGCCTGGTAGCGCGCCGACGCGATGCGAGCCATCGTGGACTCGTACCTCGCCTGCAACGTGGCCGCGCGTCCCTGGAGCTGCAGGATCCTGCGCACCTTGGCCGATCGATGCTCCAGCATGGTGGGCCTCCTTCATGTGCGAGTGGTGGTGAATGTCCGGTCCGGTGGCGTGGATACGGGAGCATTCCCGACGCCAGCAGCGTCGGGACGCCCCCGGCGCAACTCCCCGAGCTGCGTGCCGGTCAGCGAGGACTCGAGGACGGACGCGTTGTCGAGAAGGGCGCGCGCCTGCGCCATCGCGTGCGTAGCCCGGGCGAGCGCCCGCTCGTAGCGCGTCAGGAGTCGGCGCGCGCGCGCCTCGAACCGAAGGATCTTCCGCACCTTCCGCGAGGGCGCCGGGGCGCCGGCCATCGCGCCAGCTGACGTGGCCACGGCAACTGACGTGACCGCGGCACGTGACGTCCCCGCGGCGCGCCGGCTAGCCAAGGACGCCCTCGAGCGTCTCCGCGTCGCCGGCGAGGATCCCGTCGCGCATCCGGAGCCCCGCCGCCTCGATCCAACCCCGCACCTCGGCGAGCTTCTCCTCGGTGAGCGCGGTGAGCTTCTCGGGCACGCGGAAGCCGTGCTCGGTCACCGCCGCCCGCTGCCGGCCGACCACGAACCGCCACTCCGCCCATTCCTCCCAGTGATCCACGCGCGCCGAGACGATCACCCAGCTGGTGTAGCGGGGCAGCCCCGCGCCCTCGACCGTGCTCTGCATCATGGCCGCGACGCGCACGCCGTCGACCTTGCCCTGCTCCTTCACCTCCGTGAGCAACGCGCTCAGCGAGCCATGGATGATCTTCATCGCGCCTCTCCTCTCGTGGGCCGCGGCCTGCGCTCCCGCGACTTGGGGAGAGTGCGAGAGCAGGAGTGATGCCATCGATCGCACGGCGGCGCGCGCGCCTTGGAACTTCGCGACACGCCAAAGGAATTCGGCCGCGCCGCATGACGGACGGACCAGCAGGATCGGCGCGGGCCGCCGGGCGCGGCGATGTCGCCTGGAGTTTCCTTGCGGTTTCCTTGCGGATTACCGGGACGCGCGCGCGGCAACCCTTCGATTTTCAAAGTGGCAGCGCAGGCAGCGCCCGTTGCCGCCCTTGCGGATCACTTGCGGTTTCGGTTGGCGATGACTCGCACCCGTACATGGCAACTCTGCGATCCGTAACGCCAGTTGTCGTTTCGTGTCGTTTCGTGTCGTTTGTTGCGCTTTCCGCGGCCGATTTCGCGCGCTTTCGACGTGGAACCCTTCGATCTGCAAGGCCAGTTGTCGTTTCGTGTCGTTTCCCGGAACGTCGGAGGGAGGGGATAGCCATCAGCGCCGCGGAACGCCGCGATTCACCGAGCCCTTCCGCATGACGGCGCGTGACGGCCGCGGTCTTGCAGTCAGCAGCGCGCAAAGATGAACGTGCTCGCGCGCATTCAGGCGGGTGGTCGAGCGATCGCGTGCGGTCTCGCGACCACGGAGGAGGAGCGGGCCGCCATCCTGGCGCAGCGCTTCCGCGTCTACCAGCGCAAGGGCTACTACCGGCCGGGGCTCCAGGTCGATTGTGACGTCCACGACGACACGGCGGCCTTCTTCCTGGCCACGCTCCGGGATGGCGATCTCGGCCGCGTGCTGCTGGGCAGCGCGCGCTTGATTCTCGGGGAGTCTCGCGCCGGGTTCAGGTTCCCCTGCGAGATGGCCTTCGAGTTCGAGCTGCCGGCGGCGATCCGGGACACCGCCGTGTCCCAGCGGGTCGAGATCAGCCGCGTCGTGGCTGAAGCCACTCGGGGCATCGTCATCGGCGGGCTCCTGGTACCGCTGGGCCTCATCCAGGCGATGGCCGGGCACACGCGGCCGCTGGACGTCCGCGCCGGCTTGGCGATGATCAAGCTGCGCCTCCTGCGGGCCCTCCAGGGCCTGGGCGTGCGCCTGTACGAGATTCACCCCGCCCGGCTGATCTACCCGATCGACGGCCCGATGTCGGGCTACTGCCATCACCATCCGGATCCGGTCGTCCTGGTCTACTGGCTCACCGACGAGATCGTCCCGTCGATCGAGCGGGCGATCGAGCGGTATCACGAAGCTCGGGAATGAGGGACCGATCACTCGTAGGAAGGCGTGGCTCGCACCGAGGATGAAGCGTCTGATCTGTTGACGAACCGTCCAAGAACGCGGAGCGAATCGCCGGGCGGGCAGAGCGCTCCGGGGAGAACGCAAATGGCCGACGAACTTCTCGATCAACGCCAAGCAGCCACTCGGCTCGGGCTGCCGTCAGCTCGCACCCTCGAAGCCTGGCGTCTCCGCGGCTACGGGCCTCCATTTCTCCGTCTGTCGCCCCGCCTCGTGAGATACCGGGCCAGCGACATCGATCAGTGGCTCGCGGCGCGTGTCGTCGGGGCTCATGGCGGCGCCGGGGACGAGAGTGAGTCCGCCGCCCGCAGAGCAAGAGGACGCACGTCACGAGCAAAGCGATTATCCAGCGGTCGACGACGCGCGAGGTCCTCCTCCTGAATGCCGCAAGAGCCCCGGCGTCGCGTCAGCAAGAACTCGCGAGAGCGGCTGCTACCGCCCCGTCCTCTCTCGCCATCGGGCCTTCAACGTCTCAAGGCCTTCCACGAGCCGCTCGCACTCCTCCTCCGTCGATGTTACGAAGTCGCTGAACCTGTCAGCCCGGATCCGGCGAATCACCGCGATCCAGGTGAACGCAGCCCGGGTCCCCGTCGAGCCTCGTCAGGATGGCGTGGTAGGCATAGCCGACCACGTCGGTCTCGAGAAGGGGCGTGAGCCTCCGCTCGACATACGCCCTGCAGCTCCTGTTGAACCCACCCTCGACAAGTGCCAAAGGGCCCGGAACCTGTCAACAGGAATGAGACACAGGGTTCGTGAGTTTACTGTAGCGGGATCGGCTCAGTCCTCACGACGCACCGGCAGTGTGAACGTGAACGTCGAGCCTTGCCCGGGCAGGCTCTTCACCCAGATCCGGCCCCCGTGGAGCTCGATGAACTTCCGGGAGAGCGCCAGCCCAAGTCCCGTGCCCTCGGCCTTCTTGTCTGCCGTCCCCACCTGCCGGAACTCCTCGAACACCGCCTCCTGATCCCCGGGCGCGATGCCGACCCCGGTATCCGTCACGGCAATCTCGGCGACACCGTCATGCTCCGCGGCGCTGACGTCGATCCGGCCCCCCTCGGGGGTGAACTTCAAGGCGTTGGACAGGAGATTCAGGAGCACCTGCTTGACCTTGCGCTCGTCCCCGCGCAGCATCCCCAAGTGCTCGTCGATCGTGCGCCCCAGGGTGATTCCCCGTCGGGTTGCCCGCTCCCGTACCAGGATCAGCGCGTTGTCGATGGTACTCGGCAGGTCGAAGTCGGTCGCCTCCAGCTCCATCCGCCCCGCCTCGATCTTGGAGAGATCGAGAATGTCGTTGATCAGGGACAGCAGATGCGCACCCGACGCGTGGATGTCCTTCAGGTACTCGTCCTGCTTCTCGTTCAGCTCGCCGAACATCCGATCGACCAGCACCTCGGAGAATCCAATGATAGCGTTCAGCGGCGTCCGTAGCTCGTGCGACATGTTGGCGAGAAACTCAGACTTGTGCCGGCTGGCGGCCTCGAGTTGGGCGCTCTTGTCCGCGATCTCCCGGAAGAGCCGGGCGTTCTGGATCGCCAAGGCCGACTGGGTGGCGAAGGTCTTCAGGACCTCCACGACCTCCGGGGGGAACTCGCCGGCCGCCTTGCGGGTGAAGGACAGGCTGCCGATGATCTGGTCCTCACGGAGCAGTGGCACGGAGAGGACCGCCCGGTACCCGAACCGGATGAGGGTGTCCCGGGCGCTGCTCTGGTAGGCCCCGGGCTGGGTGATGTCGGGGACCTGGACAGGCTCCCGCATCTCGACCGCGCGCCCCATCAACCCTTCGCCCTTCCGGAGGGGCGCCGCCCGAAGGGCCTCGACAAACCCCGTGTCGTCGTTATGGGTGGCGCGCAGCTCGAACTGCTCGGCGGCTTCGTCGTACTCGAAGATCGAGCAGCTGTCGGCTCCGGCGAGCTGGCTGGCGCGGGAGACGATCGTGTTGAGCACCGTCTCGACGTCCAGCGTCGAGTTGACGGCCCGGCTAACCTCGCCCAGCGCTGTCAGCTTCTCGACCGACTGGGTCAGCTCGCCCGTCCGCGCCTGCAGCTCCGTGAACAGCCGCACGTTCTCGATCGCGATCACGGCCTGGTCGGCGAACGATCGCAGCAGCGCGATCTCCTTCTCGTCGTATGGGCCCGCCGTGCTCCGGGTGACGACGAGCGCCCCGATCCCCTGGCCTTCGCGAAGCAGCGGGACCATCAGCCCGGCCCTGATGCCGAAGGACCGCCCGACGACGCGTTCGTGCTCGGGAACGTCGTCGGCTTCCCAGTCGGGGACGTGCACGATCTCTGCGTCCAGGATCGCGCGCGACGGGAAATTCTGCTCCCGATCGAGCGGGGCGGCGCGAACCTGGTCGGGAAGATCCGCTATTGCCGGTCCGGCGTACGCGCCGACCACGAACTGCGGGTCGCGGCGCAGGAGAAGAACCGTGGATTTTCCCGCCATCAGGCGTTGGGTGCTGTTGACGATGGCTTCGAAGACAGGCTGGGTGTCGGCCGGCGTGCTCGAGATCACGCGCAGGATCTCGCTCGTCGCCACTTGCTGCTCGAGCAACTCCGTGGCCTGCGCGTGGGCTTCGGTCAGCGCGCGATCCTTCTCCTGCAGGATCTCGCGTATCGCTTTCTCCCGCTCCTGGCTCTCCGCCAGGCGCTTCTCCAGATCGCGCCGCTTGGAGGCTTCGTTCTTCGGCCACGTGCGGACGACCGGTCGCCTGGTTTCACCCTTCGCCTTCCCGGGCTTTGCCCCTCGACGCATCAACCTCTCCTTGCCTCTCACAGGCGTGACGACGGCGCACCGACCGAGGGCAGGCTACGCGAAGGGGCCCCCGTGGGCAAGTCGGAGGGCCGGGTCCTCAGTGTGGCGTGCGAGTACCCCAGGGTGTGGGGTCGGTTGATCCAGACCTCCGTGGGGCACGCCGGCGGTTGGGGGAGCCCGCCGGGGAAGCGTTCGGGGTGCCCGCCATAGGCCGTGGCCAGTACCGCCGCTCGCGCCGCCACGCGCTGGTCGGCCAAGCCGTGATGCACGTCGGAGGGTGTCAGCAGTCCAAGACTGCTGTGATGGTGCTCGGTGTTGTACACGGGAAGAAGACGTGGCAGTGGGCGCGGGCGTCCTGGATGGAGCCAAACCGTTCCGGGAACGCCGGCCGGTACTTCAGGGTCTTGAACTGCGCTTCCGAGAACGGGTTGTCGTTGGAGACATGCGGCCGGCTGTGGGTCTTGGTGATCCCCAGGTCGGCCAGCAGGAAGGCGACGGGCTTCGAGGTCATCGCCGGCCCCCGGTCGGCATGGATCGTGAGCTGGTGCCGACCAATCCCCTGGCGGGCGCAGGTCTCGTGGATGAAGCGCTCGGCCAGCGTCGCGCTCTCCCGGTGGGCCACCATCCAGCCGACGACGTACCGGCTGAAGACGTCGAGGATGAC
The DNA here is from genome assembly GCA_030647435.1 of Candidatus Rokuibacteriota bacterium. Classification (NCBI taxonomy): domain Bacteria; phylum Candidatus Rokuibacteriota; species Candidatus Rokuibacteriota bacterium. Next base: position 13,156 of record JAUSJX010000041.1, on the reverse strand, counting down.
GTACAGGTAGAAGTAGGTCCACTTGGTCGGGCCGAGCAGCTTCGTGATGTCCCAGCTCCACAACTCGTTGGGGCGGCGGGCCAGCAGCTCCGGGGCGGCATAGACGGGATGACGGAGCTGATCCCGCCGCTCCCGCACCTCCGCATGCTCGGCCAAGAGGCGGTACATCGTGCGCTCGGAACAGTGGTAGTGGCCTTCGTCGAGCAGGGTGGCGTAGACCTCGGCGGGGGCCAGGTCCACGAAGCGGGGCTCGTGCAACACGTCCAGCACCGCGGCCTGCTCCCCGGCGCTGAGGGCACGGGGCGACCGCCCCCGCGCCGGCAGGGCACGCTGGGGCCGCCGCCGTCGGTAGTAGGTCGCACGCGGCAGCCCGAGCGCGGCGCATGTGGGTGCAATACCCAGCTCCGGCCCGACCTGGGTGACCGTCGCTATGACGAGGGCTCGTCGGTCAGCGGCGTTCCCAGCAACGCCGCCACTTGTTTTTGCAGTGCCACCAGGGCCTCAGCCCGGGCAGCGCGCTGCTGCCACCGGTTGATCTCTCGCGCTTGCTCGGCGAGCTTCTTGTCGCGGGGATCGGCCACCCGCCGCACGGGGCCGCGCTTCTTCGGCGCCCCGGCCAGCTCCCCCCGCTCCCGCGCCGCGCGCCACGTCGTCAGATGGGAGGAGTACAGCCCCTCCCGCCGCAGCAACGCCCCGACCGCGCCCGGCGTCTTACAGGCGTCGGCCTCCCGGACGATCTTCCGTTTGTACTCCACCGTGAACCGCCGCCGCGTCGCCTTCGCCACCACCTCGATCACCGGCCCACCCAGGGCCTGCTCCAATGCGCTCATCACGCTTCAATCCTGTCTCGCCCTCGACTCTAAACTTCCAGGGGGTCACTGTCTCACGCATATTGGCAGGGAGGGGCCGGCAGGTGTCCAGACCTTGTCCCCGTAGATCACCGGAGCCACTTGTGCCCCGATCACTCGAATGACGTTCGAGACGGTCGTGACTGTCTACATGGCGTCTACACGAACCAACGGGCACCTCCGAAGTGTCTCGGAAGTGCCCGTTTTAGTGGTGGGCCGTGGAGGACTCGAACCTCCGACCCGCTGATTAAGAGTCAGCTGCTCTACCAACTGAGCTAACGGCCCGCGTGCGCGGGTACCACCACGTAAGAAATGGTGCGCCCAAGAGGATTCGAACCTCTGACCTTTAGCTCCGGAGGCTAACGCTCTATCCAGCTGAGCTATGGGCGCACGCGTGAACCTTCGACCCCTCACCCTGCCCTCTCCCCAGAGGGGAGAGGTGAACGTCAAAGGCTGGGGTGACCGAAGGGAATCGAACCCTCAACCCCTGGCGCCACAGGCCAGTGCTCTAACCAATTGAGCTACGGTCACCGTCTCCGGACGACAGCCAAGTGCTTACTCTACTTCATGTTCCCGGGCTGGTCAACGTGCGGACGGCCGCGCTCGAGGAACTCCCGCATGGCGTGGAGCCCCTCGGCGGGCGATCTGAGCCGCGTCTTGAGTTGCACCTGGGCTTTGACGACCTTGAGCCCGCCGTCGAGCGGCCGGGCCGCCTTCTGTCCGAGCGCGGCCGTCGTGACAGCGCTGAGACGGGAGGCGTCGAGGCCGAACTCCTTGCAGACCAGGAGCGCGAAGGCGTAGCGGTCGAGCACCTCGGGCCCGGCGATGTGCCAGAGGCCGGCGAGCCCGCGCTCGCACAGCTCCACGCTGGCCGCGGCGACGTCGGGGTTGTACGACGGGCTCGCCCGCTGGTCGACGGCCAGGCGGAACCCCTTCCCCTCGCGGCAGGCGCGGATCAGCTGGTAGACGAAGTTCTTCTCCTGGCGCTCCGGGCCGTAGACGACGCTGGTGCGGATGACGACGGCGCGACGGCAGGCGATCAGCACGGCCTCCTCGCCCTCGTGCTTGCTCCTCCCGTAGACGCTCCGCGGCCGCGGCGTGTCGTCCTCGCCGAAGGGCCCGGCGACCCCATCGAAGACGTAGTCGCTCGAGTAGAAGACGAAGCCGGCGCCCGCGGCCTCGGCGGCGCGGGCCGCTGCCGCGGGCCCGTCGCGGTTGGCCGCCATCGCCTCGTCTACATGATCCTCGCAGTAGTCCACGTGGGACAGCCCCGCGGGGCAGAAGACCCAGTCGGGGCGCGCCGCGGCGACGGCCCGCGCGACGGCGGCGTGGTCGGTGAGCTCGAGAGGGTCGAGGTCCGGCGCGGCGTGGTGTCCGTAGGTACCGCGGACTTCGTGGCCGCGCGCGCGCAGCGTGGTCAAGAGCGAGGCGCCCACCTGGCCGGAGGCGCCGATGACGAGGGCGCGCATCAGCAGGCGAAGCGTGAGAGCGTGAGCATGACGTCCGGACGATACCGGAGCTTGGCGGCAAGAGCAACCGGAGGCTATACTCGCTCCTCGTGAGAGCGGCGCGGGTGGCGAAGGGTGCGATGATCCTCGCGGCGAACCTCAAGCCATGACCACGCCAGTCGCGCTCCGGTTTCTGGGCTCGGGCGACGCCTTCGGCAGCGACGGGCGCTTCCAGACCTGCATGCACCTCTCGGGGGCGGGCGGGGCCCTGCTGATCGACTGTGGGACTTCCTCGCTCATCGCCATGAAGCGGGACGGCGTCGATCCGGGCGACGTGGACGTGGTGCTGTTGACCCACCTTCACGGTGACCACTTCGGTGGCGTGCCGTTCCTGATCCTGGACGCCCAGTTCACCCGGCGCGCCCGGCCCCTCCTGATCGCGGGGCCGCCCGGCGTGCGGGCCCGCGTTGAGACAACCATGGAGGCGCTCTTCCCCGGCTCCACGGCAGTTCAGAGGAAGTTCGAGGTAGGGTTCATCGAGCTAGCGGAGCGCCGCACGGCTCGCGTGGGCTCGGCCACCGTCACCGCATTTCCCGTCCTTCACGCGAGTGGCGCCCCACCTTATGCGCTCCGCGTGGACTACGGCGGTAGGATCATCGCCTACTCGGGCGACACGGAGTGGGCGGAGAGCCTGATCGAGGCTGCCCGCGGCGCCGATCTCTTCGTCTGCGAGGCTTACACGTTCGACAGACACCTCAAGTTTCACCTCGACTACAAGACGATCGAAGCGCAGGCCGAGCGGCTGGGCGCCCGGCGCATCATCCTCACCCACATGGGGCGGGACATGCTGGCGCGCGAGGCGGAAGCACGCTCCGAGCGCGCCCACGACGGTCTCGTGGTGATGCTGTGAGCCGGAGCCTCGGCGCCGCCCTGCCGCCGGCGCTAGAGAAGCGGCTCTCCCAGAAGGACCTGCAGCGCCTTCTCGGCCGCGGGCTGCCGCTCCTGACAGTGGACGACCGGGGCCGCCCGCACCCGATGTTCTGCTCCTATCTCGAGGTCTTGGCCACGAGCGCGACGAGCATCCGCATCGCCGTCGGCGCGCGAAGCAGCACGCGGCGCAATCTCGAGGCTCGAGGCGGGGCGACGCTCCTCATCGTCGAGCCGGACGTCACGATGTACGTGAAGTGCCGCGCCGCCGGCGCCCCGCTGATCGCCGGCGAGCTGGCGCGGTTCGACCTGGTCGTGGAAGACGTGCTCGAGGACGCAGCCGCTGAGGGCGAAGAGGGCGCGCGCATCACGGGCGGCGTGACCTACGCGCCCGTGCCCGCGCTGGACAGCGACTGGGCGCGCGCTACGCTGGCGGCACTCCGCCTCGAGCGTTCTTAGCCCGCATGACACGCGGTTCTCGGGGGCTCCTCGCTGGCACGGAGGGCACCACCCAATGGGTGACGCGAAAGCTGGCGCGGTTCGCCTCTCGTTCAACCCCCAACTCCGCGTCGAGTTCCATGGCGCGACGGTGACCTCCGACTCTGGGCTGCTGTTGTCACGCGAGTTGAACGAGCGGCTCGGCCTGAGCGCCCTGATCGAGCGGACGGGACACGGAGGGAGGGAGACGAGGAGCGGATCGATCCCGGCGGGGGTGTCTCTGCGGTGGGGTGGGCACAGGTGGCGCGCCCCGGAGCACGCGGGGGCAGCAGGGCAGGAAGCTCGAGAACCCCCCGGTCATCTATTCTGACTGGGCGACATGCTTGGTTGGAGGGCGCGCGGCTCACTCAGCAGCGTCAGAGGGAGGAGAAAATAGGTCCATATCGAAAATCCCAGTTTACTTGCCTCGCCCACGGCCCTTGCCGTGGCCCTTGCCTTCTCCCCTGTCGCGATCGTCGTCCCGTTCGTGTTCCCGTTCTTTCCATCCCCGCTTGTCCGCCCATTCGCGTCCCCACTCGTTACCCCATCGCGGAGGCTGCTGCTTCTGCCACTGCTTCCAGTGCCCCGGGGCCACGCGGTAATAGTTCACCGGCACGAGCAGGACGGGCCGGGGCACGAACTGCGGGGCGACGACGATCCACGGGCCGTTGTATCCGACGCTCACGTGCCAGCCACCATTGGCAAAGGCCCAGTACTGGTTGCTGTAAAAGAAGAGATTGGCGGGGGCAGCCGGCACGTACTGGACCGCTCGGACCTCGGGGACGATGACCAGCCGAGGGGGCGCCGGGAGTTGGATGCCGATGTCGACGTACACCTGAGCGTGGGCCGGCGTAACGAGGACGACTGCCAGCAACGCGAGGATAACCACGTACATGAATGCTCCTCCTGTCATCCGAGGCCGGAACGGCAGCGAGGCCGACGCGCTGTCATTCCTCCTCTTTTGGGTCCCGTAACTTGTCCTTACGTCGAGTATACCCGTTAAGCCCGTAAAGACCGTTATCTCGGTGATCTCATTACCAAGGACCACGCCAACAATCTCGCCCTGAAAGGCACGCACGGTGAGGGTTTCCGACTCGATGTCGAAACCGAAGGGATAACCGAATGCTCTGACCTGATCGAGGAGAGCAGGGCGCTTGGTACTCCACCCGAACTTCTTGCCAAATGAGACGCCGACTTGGAGAACGGCCACATTCACCGCATCGAAGACGGTTGCATCGATGATCTTCCGGATTATCCCCGCTTCGGATTCGTTCTGGTTCATCGTGCCAAGCCCAATCCCCTCTTAGACCCCCTCACCCTGCCCTCTCCCCGGGGGCGAGGGAATCGGAAGAACCCCCTCTCCTCCACCGAGGGGGAGAGGGGATCAAGCACGGGTCAGACCTCGAGGAGATCTTCGCCCACGGTGACGGGGCCAGCGTAGTGGCGCTTGGCCGCCGCTTCGAGCGCGGCCGGCACCGAGGCCGGCATCATGTGGGTGATGACGAGCTTGCCGGGGTTCGCGGCCTTGGCCACTCGGCCGATGTCCTCGGGCTGGGTGTGGTAGGAGGCGAGGTCCTTGATCTTCTCCTCGATTGTCGGCCAGCCGCAGCCGGGAACCCACGAGGTCTTCGCCATCTCGCAGCATTCGTGGATCAGACAGTCCACGCCCTGGCTCCAGCGGATGAGGTTCTCGGACGGCCGCGTGTCGCCTGACACCACGACGCGCCTGCCGCCGCCCTCGAAGCGGTAGCCGAAGGCGGGCTTGACGGGGCCGTGGTCGACGCTGAAGGCGCTCACCGTCACGCCGCCGGCCTCGAGGATCTTGCCTTCCTCGATCTCCGTCACCGCCACGCGCGGGCGCTCGCGCTTGACCATGTGGCCGCGGCGGATCTCGATGTCCCAGTCGAGGTAGTCGAGGAGCTTGTCCATCTGCCGCTTCGTCCCGGCCGGCCCCCACACCTCGAAGGGCGCGTTCTGCCCCACGATCCAGCGCGTGATCAGAAGATGGCCGAGATCGATCATGTGGTCGGAGTGGTGGTGGGTAATGAGCACGCGCGGCCAGTCGTAGGGGCGCACGCCCGCCTGGACGAGCTGGACGCCCACTCCCGAGCCCGCATCCACGAGGAACTTCTCGTCGCCCAGCGCCAGCAGGGTCGCGGGGCCGCGGCGCTTGGGGTTGGGAGGCGGCGAGCCCGTGCCGAGAAGGACGGCGCGCATGGCGCGGCTAGCGGGAGGCGGAGCCGGCGGCGGGCACGTCGAAGCGCTCGTCATTGCGCTCGATGACGCGCCCATCAGAGAGGAAAAAGCGCGCGATCTGCTCCTGGGCAGCGCGCGCGATTGCGGCGACCTCGGCCAGGCCCGTCCAGAGGATGAAGCTGTGGGGGTTGGCGAAGCGCGGGGGCAAGGTCGCGACGATCGTGTCGTGACGATAGATGGACAGGAACGGCTGGAGATCGCCGGCGCGGATCAGCTGCTCGGTCGTCGGGTTCGGCACCGTGCGATCGCCGACGGCCATCTGGAACAGCACGGGCCGCGGCCCGGCGGCCGTCAGCGGCGCGGTCTTGAGATACGGCGCGAACGCGGAGGGGTCGGCGCCCTGCTGGAGCCACTCGGCGCGGTCGAGGTACGCCTGGATGGCGAGCGCGCCGGGCGCGGGCCCCGTTTCCGGCGCGGCGCCCCAGAGCGGCAGCGACTCTGCGAAATCCTTCTCGCCGTTCACGAGCGAGGGTTTGCGGACCCTCAGCTGTTCCATTACCAGCGGGCGGAAGACCGGCGCCTGCCGGGCGATCTCCGCGATAGGCGCGCCCGGCACGTTGAGCACGCCCGCCCTCGGGAGCGGGTCGACAGCCATGAGCAAGGTCCCGTAGATCCCGCCGAATGACTGACCGGTATAGTAAATGCGGTCACCATCGAGATCGGGGCGGCCGGCGCCGTCCACGTCCACGCCAAAGCGGATGGCGCGGATCAGCTGCATCAGGTCGGCAACCGTCTGGCGCAGGCCGTCGCGGCTCGAGACCAACGTCAGCGGACCGCGCTGCGCCGTGGCCACACCCTCGGTGAGGCCGATCTTGCCGTCGCCGTCGATGTCGAGCCCCCGCCCGCCGGCCGGCAGGACCTCCACCTCTTTACCGCTTTCCTTGATCGCCAGCGTGCCCTCGGGACCCCCGCCGTGGCCCACCACATTGATGGCCGCGGTCGCGAAGCCGCGGCGCGCGAAGGTGCCCGCGACGAGCGGCGGGATCGCGTTGCGGTCGTTGCCGAAACCGTGGCCGAAGATGACGACGGGCCAGCCCGCGGCAGGCATGGCGCCTGCAGGCAGGAAGATCGTCACGTGCACCCGCTCGGCACCCAGCACCGCGGGCGCCTTCGAGCTCGGGCCGCGCGGGATATGCCGCGAGCCCGAGAGAAAGGACGCGCTGTCGAAGGCGCCGACGGCAATCGTCCGGACCTCCGCCGCAGGCACCGCGGCGAGGTTGAGCGCGACGGGCGCCGCGAAGCGGTCGGCGCCGACCGTCGCGGCCTGTCGTGTGAACACGATGCTCTCGAGCCCGGCGCGCGCGTAGACGCTCTTGGCGCTCCCCGGGGCGAGGGCGAAGCGGATCCGCGGCGCCGGGCGCGCGTCGATCTGCTCGCGCATCCGCTCGAGCCCCGCCGTCACCGACTGGGTGGTGAACACGGCTGAGGCGACGATCTCGCTCGCGGGAATCCCCAGCGCCTTCAGGCGATTGACCAGGCGCGGGTCGAGAGCTGCGCGCGCGCCGGCCGGAGCGCGCAGCGGCCCGTCGTCGGCGGCGCGCACGCGAGATGTCACGACGAGGGCGTGCGCGCGGCCCTGGCGCAGCACGCGCTCGGGCTTGGCGTAGAGCGTCGTCGTCCCGGCATCCCACACGAGCCGGGAGAGCCCGACGGGCTCGGCCGCCACGTCGGCGCCGAGCGGGAGCACAAAGACGCTCGAGCGCGTCACGCTGGCGAGCGCGATGGGCGCGGTGAAGGCCAGCGTCATCCGCGGGTTGACGCTCCAGCCGTCGAGCCCGTTCAGGAGGCCGATCTCGTCGCAGGACGACGGCGCCGCGAAGCAGTTGACCACCGAGAGGCGCACGCGGCGGCCGGTCAGCTGGCCCGAATCGGCTTGGGTGAGCCGGTCCGTCGGGAACAGCATCCTGACCTCGGCCGCCCCCGCGGCGCCCGCCGACGCCGACGACGTCAGGAAGACCAGCCCGAGCGCCGAGGCGAGGGCGGAGCGGCGCGCAATCACTTCGGAGCGGGAGCCGGCGGCTTGGGCGCGGGCCCCTCGGGCCCATGCGGCGACACCGGCGCGCGGCGCGGCTGCGGGCGCGACGCGGCGGCCTGGTACAGGCCGACGGTCACCTCGAGCTCCTGCTCCTTGCCGCCGCGTATGACGTACAGCTTAACGGCCCGGCCGACCGGCGTGCTCGAGATGATGCGCTGGAGATCGCGCGGGCCTTCGATCTGCTCGCCGTCCACGGCGAGGATCACGTCGTCGGCCTTGACGCCGCCCCTGTCGGCCGGCTGGCCCGCGACCACGTTTCGGATCAGCACCCCGCGCTGCTCCTTCAACTGGTACTTCGGTACGTCCTCGTCGCCCACCTCCGCGATGCCGACGCCGAGCCAGCCCCACTCGACCTTGCCCTTGGACGCCAGCTGGGGCAGGAGGCCCTTGACGATGTTGACCGGGATGGCGAAGCCGATGGTGCCGTTCCGCGCGGCCATGCTGTTGATGCCCACGACCTCGCCCGCCATGTTGACGAGCGGCCCGCCCGAGTTGCCCGGGTTGACGGCGGCGTCGGTCTGGATGAAATCGAAGCCCGGCGAGGCCACCTGGAGCGGCGCGCCTTTTCTGCTGACGATGCCGAAGGACACGGTCTGCTCGAGGCCGAAGGGGTGGCCGAGTGCCAAGACGAACTCGCCCACGCGGAGCCGATTGGAGTCGCCGAGCGGCGCCACGGGCAGGCCGGTCGCCTCGATCTTGACCAGCGCCAGGTCCACGCGCTCGTCCTTGCCCACGAGCCGGCCTACGAAGCGGCGGCCGTCGGCCAGCTTGACCTGAATGAGGTCGGCATCGGCGACGACGTGCTCGTTCGTGATGAGGTAGCCGTCCTGGCGGATCAGGAAGCCGGACCCCGAGCTGCGCCGCTCTTCGGGCGTCTCCGGCGTCGCGCCCTCTGCCTGGGGCTCGGCGGCGCGGCGCACACGCAGCTGGACCAGGGCGGGCTTCAGCTTCTCGGCGAGGCCGTTCATGTGGTCGTTGAGGCGGGCGATGTCGGCAGGCACCTGGGCGCCGCCGCTGTCGCTCCAGAGCGGGCCCGAGGGCGGGGTCTGGGCCGCTCCGGGGCCGGCCAGTACCACGCAGAGCAGAAGCGCCATCAGGATTCGCGTCGCGTGCCTCGCCATTTCCACTCCTCCGTGGTTCCAGTGTCGGTCGTACCGCGTCACGAGAGACTGCCCGCCAGTATACCGCGTGAGGCTAGCGCCTGACCTCGCGGATCAGGTGCGGCAATTCCGGGATGATGAGCTTCTCCAGCGCGAGCCGGCAGGCGTTTGGCGAGCCCGGCAGGGAGAAGAGGACGCGCCCCTGGACCACGCCGCCCTGCGCGCGCGAGAGCATCGCCGCCGCGCCGATCTCCTGGTAGGAGAGCATGCGGAAGAGCTCGCCGAAGCCCGCGAGCCGCTTGTCGAGGAGCGCCTCGATCGCCTCGTACGTGGAGTCGCGGCTCGTGATCCCGGTGCCTCCCGTGAGGATGAAGGCCTCGACAGACGGCGCGGCGCAGCCCGAGCGAATGACCGCCGCCACCTGCTCCGGGTCGTCCTTGACGATGGCGTGGCCCGTGACGCGGTGGCCCGCCACGCTCAGAAGCTCCCGGATCAGCGCCCCGCTCGTGTCGGTCTCGGGCGTCTTGGAGTCCGAAATGGTCAGCACGAAGCAGCCGACCGAGGCTGGAGCGTGCGCTTTGTGCTCCTCCGGGACGGCGTCCTTCATGCGGGCTCCTCGAGATAGATGGCGCTGTCCTCCACGCTCACCACGAAGCGCGGCACGGACTCGCCCGGGATCGTCATGCAGGCGCCCGAGCGGAGATCGAACTCCCAGCCGTGGAGCGGGCAGGTGACGATGTCGCCCTCGACGCGGCCATCGCAGAGATTGCCGCCCTTGTGGGCACACTCGTTGCCGATGGCGAAGATCTCGTCGCCGCGGCGGAAGAGCGCCACGTCGAGGCCGTCCGCGACGACCAGCTCGACGCCGCCGTCCGGCAGCGCCGCCAGATCAAGGACCTTGGTCCGCGCCATCGCCCCCTCACCCTACCCTCTCCCCCGATGGGGGCGAGGGTTCTGGAGGAGCTAGTTTCCCTCTCCCCTCTGGGGAGAGGGTAGGGTGAGGGGCCTGAGGGTGAGGGGCCTGAGGGTGAGGGGCGTTCCGGTAGGACTCGTCGAGGAGCTCGACGAGGTGGAGCACCTTGACGGACGCGCCCGCGGCGTCGAGCCCCTGGACGATCTGGATGATGCAGCCGGGATTGGCCGTGACGACGGCCTCCGCCCCTGTCGCGCGGATGTGCGCCACCTTGCGCTCCTGGAGCGTCCGCGCCATCTCGGGCTGGGTCAGGTTGTAGGTGCCCGCCGAGCCGCAGCACCAGTCCGCTTCCTTGAGCGGCACCACGGTGAGCCCGGGGATCTGGGCCAGGAGCGCGCGCGGCGGCTTCGAGATCTTCTGGCCGTGGACGATGTGACAGGGGTCGTGATACGTCACGGTCTTCTTCACGGTTCCCAGTGGCCCGCGCAGCGGCTCCTCGACGAGGAACTCGGAGAGATCGCGGACGCGCGAGGCGAAGTGCCGTGCCCGCTCACGCCAGGCGGGATCATCGGCTAGGAGAGTCCCGTAGGCCTTCATGTGGGCTCCGCACCCGGACGTGTTGACGACGACGCAGTCGACCTTCGCGGCCTCGAAGACCTCGATGGCGCGCTTGGCGAGAGTCACGGCAAGGTCGTGCTCGCCCGCGTGCGCGTGGAGCGCGCCGCAACAGGCCTGCTCAGGCGGCGCGACGACCTCCGCGCCGTTCTTTGCCAGCACGCGCGCCGTCGCGCGGTTCTGAGAGCCGAAGGCGATCTGCTGGATGCAGCCGGTCAAGAGTCCCACGCGAGCGCGCTTCGTGCCCGCAGCAGGCGTGAGGGCGGGAAGCGGCGCGCGTTCCGCGGCGGGCGGGAGCACGGGCAGGAGCGGCTCCCACTCCCCGAGTGGTGACGGCAGGAGCTTGAGCAGACCCAGCGCGCGCACGAGACGCTGAACCCCGCTGACCTGGTAGAAGCGCAGCCCCGCCGCGGCGAAGCCCAAGAACCGCGGGTTCGGCAGCAGGACCGCGAAGTTCAGCCAGCGGAACAGGCGCCGCAGCGGCCCGCCCGGCCGCTGGCGCTCGATCTCGGCGCGCGCGGCTTCGATCAGCTGGCCATAGGGCACGGCCGAGGGACAGACGGTCTCGCAGGCGCGGCAGCCGAGACAGAGGTCGAGGTGCGAGACCGTCGCGTCGCTGAGGGCGAGGCGTCCCTCCGCGAGCGCCTTGACGAGGAAGATCCGGCCGCGCGGCGAGTCCATCTCGGTGCCGAGGATGGAGAAGGTCGGACAGTAGGCGAGGCAGAGGCCGCAATGGACGCAGCGGTTGACGCCCTCGACGTCGTGGCCGTGGAGCGTCAGCGGCCCGGCCGGTGGTAACGAGAGCGTCATCCCCTCGTGAGCCATGACCTAGTGGGACTCCCACGAGCATTGCCTAGCACTCACGCGTGATCCCAGAGTGCCGGGCCAAATGGCGAGCCAGACGAGGCCCGAGGGAGGCAGCAGCCCGAGGCGTACGTGAGTGTACGTTGAGGGCTGCTGCCGACCGAGAACGTGGCAGTTCGAGCTGAGCGGCCCTGCCGCGAGGCGAGGGCTGAGTCGATCTGGCGAAGTCAGTTGGCCCGGCACTAGATGCCTCCGACGAAGCGGCCGGGGTTCAGAAGACCTGCCGGGTCGAGCTGGGACTTGATCCGCTGCATCATGCGGAGCGCCGGGCCCGGGTCGTCCCAGACCGGCACGCGCTCCTTGACGGCGAGCGGCGCCGACTCGACCAGCGCCTGGCCGCCCGCGGCGCGCACGAGCGCCCGCCATTCGGTCAACACACCCGCGACCGCCGTCGCGTCGCCGCCTCTCCCACCCGACAGCACGGCCTCCACGACGCCGACTCCCGCGTGAGCCGCCAGCGCCGCAGTGAGCCCCGCGCGCTGGGCGACGGCGGCCCCCTGCTCCATGACATCGGCGACCTGGGCGGGCAGGACGACCCATTTCATCACCGCCGCCGTCTCGGCGAAGGCGCCGCGTCCGAGCCCGCCGCGCGCACGCCAGGCCGCATCGCGGGCGTCCCCGTCGAGCACGCGGGCGTCCGCCAATCCCTGCAGGCGCAGGAGGCGTTCGACCTCGGCGCACTGCCACTCGACCTGCTCGGGAATCCCGTCCACGCCGATCAGGAGCGCCGCGCCGTCGGGGCCGCCCAACGCCAGCGCGCGGAGCGTCTTGCCGTCCACAAGATCGAGGGCCGAGGGCAGGAGGTCCGAGCCCATGACAGCGCGAGCCGCCGCCCCCGCCTCCTTGAGCCGGGCGAAGCGCGCGACCACCAGCCGATCGGCGTCGGGGCGAGGCCGGAGCTTCACGGTCGCCTCGACGACCACTCCGAGCGTCCCGAATGCGCCGATGAAGAGCTTCGGCAGGTCGTAGCCGGCGACGTTCTTGACCACCTTGCCGCCGCCCTTGACGAGCGCGCCCGCTGCCGTCACCACGGTCACGCCGATGAGGAGATCGCGGCACGATCCGTACAAGTGACGCCGCGGACCAGCCGCATTGCTCGAGAGAATGCCGCCGAGCGTCGCTTCGTCGGGATGCGCAGGGTCGAGGGAGAGCCACTGGCCGCGCCCGCCGAGCTCGCGCTGGAGCACGGCCAGGGTCATCCCCGCCTCAACGGTCGCGGTCAGATCGCCCGGCTCGTGCTCGAGAAGCCGGTTCAGCCGCTTCAGCGCGAGGACAAGGCCCCAGCGCTGGGGCGGGGCGCCGATGCCCATCTTGGTCCCGCCGCCCCACGGCGTCACGTGCATCTCCGCCTCGGCGGCGACGAGGAGGACGGCCGCGACTTCCTCCTTGGACCCGGGAAGCGCGACGGCTTCAGGCGTGCGGCCGTCAACGACATACGGCCCGCAGTCCACTCCGGTGAGAACGTGGGCGGGGCCGACAATACCGCGAAGCGCGTCGAGGGGGGAGGCAGGCACTGGCGTCGTCCCTGCCCCGCTAGCCTGCTCTTCCAAGTAACATCATCACGCGGGTGAACCGGCAGGGGGTGAGACGTCCGCGGTTTTGGTGAGGGTGTAGCCGAGTTCCTGGGCCCGGCGCATGAGCTGGGAGACGACACGGCTCTGGTAGCGGCGCTC
>JAUSJX010000040.1 GCA_030647435.1 Candidatus Rokuibacteriota bacterium | reverse complement strand
CCGAATCGAAGCCGGACAGGCCGGAGATTGGATTGACCATGCAGTTGACGGCCAGCTTGGACCAGCGCTCGCCCCAGAGATTGGTCGTGACCTTGCTGGTCGCGACGTCGTTCATGATGCGCGCGATCTCCCGCGCCCGCGCTGATCGTGATGACGCAGCCGAGCGTCCGCTCCCGGCCCGCCACCGCCGCCACGCGCTCGGTGCATAGCCGACATAAAGCCCGTTCTCGGACACGGCGGCCTTGTCGCAGCGCGGATGACCCGTGGCATCTCGCGCCGATCCTGTCAGAGCGCGCGGGACAAGTCAAACCGGAGCCTCGAGGCGGCGAGCGGGCGCCGTCCACCGGCTTCGCCTACGCGTCGCCCGCATACATCAACGGCGGCCTCTTCAACGAGTCGTACGGTGTGACGGTCTAGCGGGGCGCGTGCCCGGACGCGCGGATTCGGCATGGCGGACGTGGTGGTCACGAAGGTGCAGGACGGCCGCGTCCTCGCCGTGAAGGTCGGCGATTCGATCTCGGTGCAGCTGCCCGAGAATCCCACAACCGGCTTTGCATGGGCGCTCGATTCGATCGACGACACGCTGCTCGAGGTCGGCGGCCCGGCCTATCACGGCGAGGACGCCGGCCTCGGCAGCGGCGGCGTGAAGGCGTGGACGCTGAGGGCCCGCGCTCCAGGCAGAACACGCGTCGCGCTGAAGCGCTGGCGCCACTGGGGGGGGCGACCAGTCCATCGTGGAGCGTTTCGCCGTCTCCCTCGACATCAAGCGCGGCTGACCTGCCCGTCTAGGCACGCCCGGTTTGACAGCCTCATGCTGTAATGTAGACTTTCAGTCTGCGTCCTACAGCGCGTCGGTCAGGCCAGCCTACACGGTGCTGGACGAGCTGCTCATGCCGGCGAAGGCGGCGGTGGAACCCGCCGCCCGAGGTGCGTGGATGAGGCGAAGCCCCGCTGCCCTGGCTCTCTCCGTCGCGCTCGCGTGGCTCCTCGGCGCGGAGACTGCTCTCGCCCAGAAGCCGAGCGCGGAGCGCCCGAGTTACGACGTGGGCGCGCGCTGGCTGCTCAACGACGGCGCCTACGACCTGGTCCGCGCCACCGGGGACGTCTACTTCTTCTCCGCCGGTCCCACCCGCCAGATCCAGCTGACGCGCGACCTCGGGATTTACCGGATGCTCAAGGACGGCAATGTCGAGTGGCAGGTCGATCCGCCCCCACCGATCAAGTGGCCGCTCGAGGTCGGCAAGTGGGGCATCATCTACAATGCCGTCCTGCGTAGCCGGGAATATCCCGGCGGCCTCCCGGTGCGCCTCACCTGGGAGGTCAAGGCCTACGAGAGCGTGCAGGTGCCGGCCGGGACCTACCAGGCTTTCCGGATCGTGTACCTCGCCGAGTACATCGGAGATCCGCTGAGGCGAACCGGCGGTATCCCGGGACGGCAGTCCTGGACTCTGGTTTCGTGGTACGCCCCCGAGACGCGGCAGATCGTGAAGGCCGAAGGCTCCGGGCTCCGCGGCGTGGACTTTCAGCTGGTCGCCGGGGGCAGCATCGCGGGGCTCATGGCCCAGTCCGCCCAGGACACGGCACGATTCCGCGATGTCTTGGATGTCTTGGACAGGGGCAAGTTGGCGCCGCTCCAGGTCGTCCTGAACGACCCGAAGGACCAGGTTCGCGTGAGCAGCGCGGAGACCCCGGTGGGAGGCAAGGTGACGGCCGGCGCCGGCGTGGCGCGCGTGACGGCCACGCTCAACGGCGCCGAAATCTTCGCGCGTTCCGAGCGCACGCCAGCACCCCGGGAAGTCGGCCTGACCTTCTCGCTGCCGCTCCGCGAGGGCAAGAATGTCTTGCTGGTGACCGCGACGGACGCGAGCGGCCAGAGCCGGCAGGAAGCCCGTGTCATCTTCCGCGACCGCCCGGGGGCGTCGCCCGCCGCGCCGGGGCCTGCACCGGTCGCGCCCACGCCGGTCGCGCCCGCGCCACCGCCCGCTGCGCCTTCACCGCTCCAGGTCGCCATCTCCTCGCCCAAGGATCAGGCGCATGTCGACCAGGAGAGCATCGCGCTGGCCGGCCTCGCCTCGAGCGGCAAGGGCGTGAAGCGGGTGCTCGTGACGCTCAACGGCGTGGAGGTCTCGCGGCTGGAGGAACGCGCGCCCCAGCGTACGCTCCCGGTCAATCTCCCTCTCAAGCTGCGGGAGGGCCAGAACACCATCGTCGTCACAGCGATCGATGCCGACGGAGTGACCCAGCAAGACGTCCGAGCCGTCTTCTTCGATCGAATCGTGCCCCTCACCGTGCAGTTCCGTCATCCGGAGAACGGGGCGCGCCTTACTGACCAGTCGAGCCTCGTGGCGGCAGAGGTCAGCTCGGGCAAGGGCATCGCGGCGGTCAACGTGCTCCTGAACGGCGCCGAGGTCTTCAAGCAGGCGGACCGTCCGCCCAAAAAATCCGTGGCGGTCGCGGCTTCCGTCAAGCTCCGCGAAGGGGCCAATACCATCATCATCCGTGCCAGCGAGCCCGACGGCACCGTCCGCCAGGAAGTTCGCACGGTCATGTACGAGCGGCCGCCCCCGGTGCAGCCCGCCGGGCCCGTGCCGGCGCCCAAGAGCACCCGCGAGCAGTGGGCCGTGGTGATCGGTGTGGGGCAGTACAACAGCTCGGCAATCCCCCAGCTCCGTTACTCGGTGCCGGACGCCGAGCTGGTCCACCAGGTGCTGGTTGGCCAGGGTGGGTTCAAGAAGGAGAATGTTCTTCTGCTCACGGACAAGACCGAGCGGAAGCCCACGCTCCGTGACCTCAAGTGGGCCCTCGGGACCTTCTTGGCGCGCTCGGCCAAGAAGGACGACCTCATCGTGATCTTCTTCGCGGGGCATGGCGCGCCCGAGATAGATCCTCGAGGCGCCGAATCCGACGGTCTCGCCAAGTACCTCGTTCCCAGTGATGCCGACCCGAATGACCTCTACTCGACGGCATTGCCCATGGACGAGTTCCAGACCATCTTCGATCGCATTGAAGCCGATAAGGTGGTGGTCTTTCTTGACGCCTGCTACAGCGGCGCGGCAGGAGGCCGCACCTTCGCCTCCAGGCGGACGCGGGCCGCCCGGGTTGACGAGCTTTTCCTGGACCGGCTCACGCGCTCCAAGGGGCGCGCCATCATCACGGCCTCCCGGGCGTCCGAAGTGTCCCTCGAGGTGCCGGAGCTGGGCCACGGTCTCTTCACGCACTATCTGGTCCAGGGCCTCCGGGGCGCCGCGGATCTCGACCGCGACGGCATCGTGTCGCTCCAGGAGCTGTACCAGTACCTGGAGCAGCAGGTGGCGCAGAAATCGCGCTCGATCGGCGGCAATCAGCACCCGGTGATGAAAGGGGAGATCGAAGGTCTCCTGCCCCTGATCAAGGTGGGTGGACGATGAAGGCGTCGATCGGCACGCTCGTGGCCATCGGCGCGCTGTCGCTCGTGGTGTGGACCGTGGTTTACATCTTCAACCCGTCTACCCCTCTGACGCAGGCGGAGACCGTCATCGTGGTCGGCGTCTGCGCCGCGCTGGTCCTGGGCGTCCAGTGGATCCTCTCCCGCCTGACCAGGGCACGGGGAAGCGATGAGCCGCACGCCTAGAGCCGCGCTGGTGGCGTCGGCATTGCTGGCCGGCGTGCTGTCGAGCGGCCTCTGGGAAAGCCGTGAGTCCCGGGCCGCCGAGCCGCTCGACCTGACCTGTAGCGCCCAGACACCGACGGTACCCCTCGGGGGAATGGTCACCGTGAAGGCCTGGGCCCGGTCTCCCGCCGGGCGCGCGCTCCGCTACACGTGGACGGCCACGGTGGGGCGCATCGAGGGGCGGGGCGCCGAGGCGCGCTGGAGCCTGGCCGAGCTGCGGCCCGGCACCTTTGCAGCGAGCGTGACGGCCGCCGACGGCGTGAGCGTTTCCGCAGAGTGCCTGGTGCGGGTCACGGTCAGGCGGGATGCCCAGCCGCGCGGCATGTCGCGCGAGACGGGCCGGTTCTTCCTCGTGTCGGGTCAGCCGGAGACGGCCGGCTACGGGCTGTACAGCTACCTGCTGCTGGGCGCTCCGCCGAGTGAAGCGAGCCGCGAGCGCTACCTCAAGGCCATCGAAGCCTACCTCAGCCTGATCCCGGACGTCGTCAGCCTCGAGGAGTACGTGCCGCGCGGCGAGCTCAATATCTTCTATGCACCGGTGCGGGGCGCGCCGGCTCCGCCCATCACGGCGCAGTGGGTGGTCGACAACTATGACTATGCGCGCGCCCGCAGCGTGCTTCGGACCCTGCCCGGATCCAATCGCGACGGGCCGTATATCCTGGCCGCGTTCAAGCCGCTCGGCGGCACGGCGGCGGCCGCCGCGGGCCCCTACCTGTTTCAGGATCTTTCGAGCGTCCCGCCCCATCTGGCCGCGTCGTGGGTGAGAGAGTTTCTCAATCAAGCGGCGCAAGAGCGTTTCTGGGAGGAGAAGAAAGGGGCGCAGCTGGCGCAGCGGTTGCGGACAACCGTGGGCA
>JAUSJX010000039.1 GCA_030647435.1 Candidatus Rokuibacteriota bacterium | reverse complement strand
ACGGCGCCGACCAGCGTCGCGCATTCTGCCACGTGTCCGATGCGGTGGAGGCGATGCGGCTGCTCATGGGCGCCCAGACGGCGTGGGGACAGATCGTCAACATCGGCAACGACACCGAGGAGACGCGCGTGGAGGATCTGGCGCGGCTGGTGCTGAAGATGGCGCGCATCGCCCCGGCGCTCGAGCGCGTGCCGGCGCCGGCGGGCTCGGTCGAGCGCCGCTGCCCCGACCTGGGCCGTTTGCGGGCGCTGACCGGTTTCTCCCCCAAGATCCCGCTGGAGACCGGTGTCGCCGAGACCTTCGCGTGGTATCGCGAACGGCGGGAGCGGGAAGGACGGCCGCAGTGAGCACGCCCCAGCGCGTGATCCCCCCCCGACGCGTGATCCCCAATGCCGTGCCGCATCTGGCCGGCAACGAGTGGAAGTACCTGAAGGAATGCCTCGACACCAACTGGGTCTCCTCGGTCGGGCCGTTCGTCGAGCGCTTCGAGCACGAAGTGGCGGCCTATGTCGGCGTGCCCCACGCCGTCGCCACGGTTAACGGTACGGCCGCCCTCCACGTGGCGCTTCTGGCCGCCGGCGTCAAGCCCGACGACGAGGTGCTGGTTCCCGCGCTGACGTTCATCGCGACCGCCAACGCCGTCTCGTACTGCGGGGCGCAGCCGATCTTCCTCGACTCCGAGGAGACGTCCTGGGGCCTCGACGCAGGCAAGATGGCCGACTTCCTCTCCCGCGGGTGCGTGGTCAAGGCGGGACAGGTGGTCAACCGCGCCACGGGGCGGGTCGTGCGCGCGGTGCTGCCGGTGCACCTCTACGGCCATCCGTGCGATCTCGACGCGGTTTTGGAGGTCGCGCGGCGCTATCCGCTCGCCGTGGTCGAGGACGCCGCCGAGGCGCTGGGCGCCCGCTACCGTGACCGCCGCGTCGGCTGCGAGGGGCTCCTGAGCTGCCTGTCTTTCAACGGCAACAAGATCATCACCACGGGCGGCGGCGGCATGGTGCTCACCCGCGACGCGCAAATGGCGGCGCGCGTGCGGCGGCTCACCACCCAGGCCCGCTCGGACGCCATCGAGTACGTCCACGAGGAGACCGGCTTCAACTACCGGCTCACGAACATCCAGGCCGCTCTCGGCGTGGCGCAGCTCGAGCAGCTCGACGGCTTCGTCGAGGCCAAGCGCGCGACCGCGGCCCACTACGGGGACCTGCTGGCGGTTGTCCCAGGGGTCACGGTGTTCACCGAGGCGCCGTGGGCGCGCTCGACCTACTGGATGACGTCCATCCTGCTCGACGGGCGCCGTGTCCCGGACGTGCGCGGGCTCTTGCGCGGGCTCAACGCCGCGGGCATCGGGG
The DNA here is from genome assembly GCA_030647435.1 of Candidatus Rokuibacteriota bacterium. Classification (NCBI taxonomy): domain Bacteria; phylum Candidatus Rokuibacteriota; species Candidatus Rokuibacteriota bacterium. The sequence goes on along the minus strand of JAUSJX010000039.1, from coordinate 34,595 downwards.
CGCGGCCGCTCTGGCGCCCGCTCAATTCCCAGCCGGTGTTCAAGGCCGCCCAGTCCTACGAGGTCGAGGTCGCCGCGCGGCTCTACGAGCGTGGGCTGTCGCTGCCGTGCTCGGTGGGGATCACGGCCGAGGAGCGCCTAGCCGTGGTCGAGGCGCTCCTGGCGGCGCTCGGGCGATGAGCGTGGGCCAGTCGCAGGTGGCCGCGACGGGCTCGGCCGGCGTCTGGCCCGAGCCGGTGCGGAGCCGCCTCACCCAGTACTACACGCGCTACTACCGTGACGCGCTCGGCATTCCCGGCTGGCGGGATCTGGTCGCGGCGCGGCTCGGGGAGGAATCGTACGAGGCCGGCCACCTGGCGCGCCTCGAGGCGGTCCTCGGCCGACCCGTGGCGGGCCTCAGGCTCCTGAACGTCGGCTGCGGCACGGGCGGCTTCACCGTGATGGCGCGGCGGGCGGGCGCGCGCGCCGTCGGCGTGGACGCCGAGCCGGCCGCCGTGGAGATCTGCCGGCTCAAGGCCCTGCACGAGGGCGGCGGCGGGGCCGCGCTAGGCGCCGTCGAGGCGCTGCCCTTCCGCGACGGGACCTTCGACCTCGTCTACTGCTTCTCGACGCTCGAGCACGTGGGGAGCGTATCCGAGGCCGTGCGGGAGATGATGCGGGTCGCGCGTTCCGGCGGGGCCGTCTACGTCCATGGGCCCAACGCGCTCAGCTGCTACGAGGGGCACTACAAGCTCTTCTGGCTGCCGCGCATGCCGAAGCTCCTGGCGCGCTGGTACCTGCGCGCCCGGCAGCGGCCGACCGGCTTCGTGGACACGCTCCAGCCCCTCCTGCGGGGACGGCTCGAATCGCTCTTCCGCGCGGCCGGCGCCCGGGTGACGCGGCTCGAGGCCGCGGAGGCGCGGATGCCCGAGACGGGCAGCCCGCTGTGGCCGCTGGTGCGGGCCTACTACCGTCTCGCGAGCGTGTCACCCCACATCGAGCTCCTGGCGCAGAAGTGAGCGGCACGGCCGTCGCGCTCCGGATGGACGACGTGGGCGCAGCCTCGAAGCGGCACGAGGTGTACGGGCTCACGCGTGTCGCGCTGGGCGGACTCAGGCTGCCCTTCCCCGGCAACTTCCTCTTCCTCAAGTACCTGCCGCCGATCAAGCGCTGGGGCCCCTACCGCGAGCTCACCGCCGCGGACTGGGAGGCGGTGCTCGAGCGGCTCGCCCGCGCCGGCTCGCGAATGACCGTGGGCGTCACCGCCGGCTGGGTCGAGGACGACGGCTCCGTCGTGCCGTACCCGCTCAAGTTCCCTGACGCCAGTCGTGTGGTCCGCCGCGGCGTCGAGCGAGGCCTGCTCGAGGTCGCCAACCACGGCTACACCCACTGCGTCCTCCAGGACGGGCGCTTCCGGCCTCGGCTCTTCTCGGGCAACCGGGCCGAGCACCGGGAGTTCTACGACTGGCTGCCCGAGAGCGTGCACCGCGAGCATCTGCGGCGGGCCCAGGCCATCCTTCAGGACTTCCTCGGCCGCGCCGTCGAGACGTTCGTGCCGCCCGGCAACGTGCTGTCGCAGAAGACGCTCGGCGCCGCGGCCGCGGCGGGCATCCGAGTCGTCTCGTGCCTCGGCGCGGCGCGCTGGGCGCCGGCGCCGGGACTCACGCTCGTGGACGACGCGCGCGTCCTGGCCTTCCACGACCGCGACGTCGTCCGCGGCGGCGCGGCGTGGCTCGATCGACTGCTGGCGGGCGCGCCCGCCGGCGGCTACGCCACGGTGCGCGAGGCGGCGGCGTGAACATCTGTCTCGCGAACGAATATTTCCCGCCTCACGCGCCGGGCGGCGCCGAGTGGAGCACTGAGGCGCTGGCTCGGGCTCTCGCGCGCCACGGGGAGCGCGTGGTCGTCGTCACGCCCAACTACGGCGCGCCCGCGCTCGAGGAGCGCGACGGGTTCCGCGTCCGCCGCTTCCCCTTCCCGGTCAAGCGCCCGGCCGGCCGCGCGGTCGTGTCCCAGCGTGTGGTCCTGAACCCGCTCTTCCCGATCTGGTGCGGGCTCCAGCTGGCGCGCGCCGTCAGCAAAGAGGGCGCCCAGGTCATCCACGCCCAGAACAAGCACATGCTGCTGCCCGGTCTCATCGCGCGGCGGCTCACCGGCGTGCCCGTGCTGCTCACCATCCGCGACGGCAGCCTCATCGATCCCGCGCCGATGTGCCTGCATCACGGCGACCGCCGGCCGGACGACTGCGGCGTGGGCAAGCTCTGGCGCGAGTGCTCGCAGGAGTACTTCGATCTCTACATGCGAGGGCGCCGCTCCCGGCTCGCGACCAAGCTGGCCTTCCTCGGCGGCTGGCTGGACGCCTGCTTCAAGCAGCGCTTCCTCCGCCGTCTGGACGCCCTCGTGGGCGTGAGCGACGGCATCCTTGGGATTTACCGGCGATCGGGGCTACTCGAAGGCGTGAGGCGGATCGAGACGATCCACACCATCCCGCCGCTCCTGGCGCCGGCCTCGCCGGAGCGCGCCGCCGCGGCGCGCCGCGCCCACGGGCTCGAGGGGCGGCCCGTGGTCCTCTATGTCGGCAAGCTCTCGCCGGGCAAGGGGACGGCCGACCTCGCCGCGGCCGCTCCGCTCGTGGTCGCGGCCGTGCCCGACGCCGTCTTCGTCGTCGTCGGCGAAGGCGCCACGCCGCTGCCCGAGGCGCCCTGGCTTCGCCGTCTTGGGCCGCTGCCGAACGCCCTCGTGCTGGGGCTCTACGCGGCGGCCGACGTCGTCGCCGTGCCTTCGATCATCCCCGACTCGCTGAGCCGCGTCATTCTGGAGGCCATGACCGCCGGACGCCCGGTCGTCGGCACCCAGGTCGGCGGCACGCCGGAGCTCGTGGTGGACGGCGTGACGGGGCTCCTCGTCAAGCCCCATGACCCGGTCGGGCTCGCGCGCGCCCTCGAACGACTGCTGCTCGACGAGCCCCTCCGCCTGCGGTTGGGCGAGCAGGCCCGGCGCCACGTCGAAGGCCGCTTCAGCGCCGACCTCTCGGTGGACCGCCTGCTCGCCCTCTATCGCGAGGTGTCTGCCGCGTGAGAGGACCGCGCCTCGGAGCTTCCTACCGCCGCGCGCTGCTGGACGCCGAGCTCCTGCGGCAGGCGCCAGGGCTCTCGGGTCTCGTGCTCGACGTCGGTGGCAAGCGCGTCCCGCGCGGCGACTTCAGGCGGCCGAAGCGCGGCGTCCGGCGCTGGGTGCTCTTCAACCTAGCCGCGGACGAGGCGCCGGACGTCGTGGGGAGCGCCGAGGTGCTGCCCTTCAAGTCGGACTCGATGGGCGGCATCCTGTGCAGCGAAGTCATCCAATACGTGGACCGCTACGAGGACATGCTCGCCGAGTTCCGGCGCGTGCTCGTTCCAGGTGGCCGTGTCCTCCTCTCGGCGCCGCTGCTCCACCGCCTCGACCACCCGACGGACCGGCATCGCTTCTCGGCGGGGCGCCTGTGCGAACTGTTCGTGCGCGCGGGGCTCGAGGTCGAGACCGTGACGCAGCAGGGCTGCTTCTTCACCACGCTGGCCAACATGCTGCGCCAGGCGGCAGCGCATATCCGCTCACGGCCACTGCGGGCGTTGGCGGCGGTGCCAGTGCTGCCCGCGGGCGCCTGCCTCCGGCTTCTCGACCGCCTGCCGCCCGTCGGCCGCTCGGCCTTCCTGTCGAGCTACACGACGGGCTACCTCGTCATCGCCCGGCGACTATGAGCGCGGCACCGCTCCGGATCTGCTCGCCCCACTGCGGCGTCAACCCCGAGACCACCTCGGGCGGCGAGACCTACGAGCGCGAGCTCCTCGTCAGGCTCGGCCAGGCCGGCGTGCGCGTGGAGCTCATCCTCGCGCGCGGCAAGCCGCATCCTGAGGGCGTACCCAACTGGACCGTCCACCGCTTCCGCATCCGGCGTGGACTGCGCTGGTACGTGGCACCCTTCGTGGTGCCCGGCGCGGTCAAGCGCGTCTGGGACGAGGTGGGCTTCGACCTACTCCGCGTCCACTCGCTCCGCTACATCGGGCCGGGGGCTCTCTGGGCCCGCCGCCGCTACAACATCGACGCGCCCGTCGTCTCGCACCATCACCATCTCGACCCGAGCCCGTGGAACCGCCTCATCGAGAAACGCGTGGTGGAGGCGTCCGATCGCGTGGTCGTGGGCAGCGAGTTTGGCAAGCGTCAGCTCGCCTCGGAGCTCGGGGTGCGCACAGATCACGTCTCCGTCGTCTACTACGGCGTCGATCCCGCGTTCGTGCCGCGCCCGCCGCGGGCCGATCTCCTCGACCGCTACGGCCTCCGCGGTCACCCCGTCGCGCTCTTCTTCGGCGGGCTCAAGCCCCGCAAGAACCTCTTCCTGCTGCTGGACGTCTGGGCGCCCGTGGCCGCGCGCCTGCCCGAGGCGCGCTTGGTGATAGCGGGCGGGGGACCGCTCCGGGCCGGGCTCGAGCGCCATGCACGGCGGCTCGGGCTCGAGGGGCGCGTGGTCTTCACGGGCTATGTGCCCGAGTCCGAGAAACCCGCGCACTTCAACCTCGCGGACGTCTTCCTCTTCCCATCGGCCATGGAGGGCTTCGGCTTCACCGTGGCCGAGGCCATGTCCTCCGGCGTGCCCGTGGTCGCCTCCGACCGCGGCTCCATCCCCGAACTGGTCGCCGACGGCGAGAGCGGCTTCACGTGCGATCCGGCGGCACCCGACCGCTTCCTCGAGCGGCTCGTGCTGCTCCTGGGCGATCCCGCGCTCAGGGAGAAGTTCGGCACCGTGGGGCGTGAGCGCGCCGACCGCCTCTTCCGCTGGGAGCCCTGCGTGGCGGCCACGCGCCGTGTCTACGAGGACACGCTCGAGGCCTGGCGGCGGCGCGGCGGGCGGGCGCCGCGATGAACCCGCTCGGCCGGCTGACGGTGCGCGCGGTGGACGTCGTGAACCGACGCGGCAAGGCGCTCGGCGTACGTCTCGTGCGGTGGACGGGCAAGCGCCCGTATCCCATCCATCCCAAGCACCTCGTCGATCATCCATGGCACGATTGGTACCTGCCGTATCTGTCCTCCGGCGACCGGGTCCTCGACGTGGGCTGCGCCAACGGCGCGCATCTCGTGCGCGCCGCGACCTGCTGCCGCACCATCGTGGGCTTCGACTATGATCTGGCCCAGCTGCCCATCGCCGCCCGCACCATCCGCGAGCGCGGGCTCGACAACGCGCGCATCTTCGCCTGGGACATCACCGGTGCCTTCCCGTTCCCCGACCGCTCGTTCGACGCCGCCCTCTTTCTTGACGTCATCGAGCACCTCGTGCCGCGTACCGCGGTTCTGCGGGAGATCCACCGCGTCCTCAAGGACGACGGCCGGCTGCTCGTCTCGGGCCCCAACCGCGAGACGCGGTGGCGCCGCACGCTCCGCGCAGCCGGGCTCTTCTCCTACTCCGACCCCGACCACAAGATCGAGTACACGCAGTCGGAGTTCCTGGCCGAGTTGGCGGCCGCGGGATTCGAGCCCGACGGCCCGGTGATGCCCGTGGTCCTCGACACGCCCTGGGCCGGGGCCATCGACGCCGTGGGCGGGCTGTCACTCATGCTCTACGAGCGGCTGAGCCGATGGAAGCGGGAGGCGGCCGTGCGGCACCCGGAGGAGAGTACCGGCTTCCAGGTTGTCGCGAGGAAGCGCCGCTGATGGCGGTCGGCTTCCTGCCCGCGCTGGGGAGCGGGATCCGCGCCCTAGCCGAGACCGGCCAGCAGTCCAGGCTCCTGGATGCCTACATGCGACCCTATGCGGACGCCTTCGGCGAGGTCTGCTACTTCAGCTACCTCGCCGAGTCGCTCGACGAGTTCACGAGCGAGCCTGCTCTGCTCGATCGCGTCCGCGTGCTCGCGCCGGGGCGGCCCATGAGCCGCGGCCGCCGCGCCGTGACCATGGTCGGGGCGCATGCGGCGGAGTTCCGACGCTGCAGCGTCCTTCGCGTCTTCCAGATCACGGGCGTCATCCCGGCGCTCCGGGCCAAGAGGCGCTTCGGCATTCCGTACGTGACGACCTACGGCTTCTGGTACGGCCGGCTGTCCCGGCCCGGGCCCAAGCGCGTGCTCAAAGCCGTGGTCGAGCGCCTCGGCCTCCGCCACGCCGCGGCCGTCATCGCCACCACGGAGGAGCTGAGGGTGCGCGCCGCGAGGCTGGCTCCGCGCGTGGAGCTCATCCCGAACGGCGTCGACCTCCGGCTCTTCCGGCCCGGGGACGGCGAGCGTGCCCGCGGCCGTCGAATCGTGTACGTCGGCAGGCTCTCCCCGGAAAAGAATCTCCAGACCGTGGTCGAGGCCACGGCCTCGGCCGGCGCCGGCGCCACGTTACGGCTGGCGGGAAGCGGTCCACTGCGCGCCGATCTCGACGCCCAAGCCAGGGCACAGGGTGGGTCCGTGGAGTTTCTGGGGGTGGTCGAGCAGGCCAAGCTGCCCGCGGTCTATACCTCGTCGGACGTCTTCGTCCTGGCCTCGTTCACGGAGGGACATCCGAAGGTTCTGCTCGAGGCCATGGCCTGCGGGCTGCCCTGTGTCGCCTCGGACTGCGCGGGCAACCGGTCGCTCATCACCGATGGGGAGACCGGGCTCCTCTTCGACCCGCACCGCCCGGAGGAGCTGGCTGCTCGCCTTCGGCAGGTCTTCGACGACCCGGCGCTGGCGGCGCGGCTTGGGAAGGCGGCGAGGAAGATGATCGTAGAACGCTACGACCTCTCGACACTGGTGGCGCGCGAGATCGCGCTCATGCGCGTTATCGCGGCGCGCTGAGGTCCCGGCCCGGGCCCCGCGAACACGTCGACTTCCCCGCGTTTGCAGGGCCCGATGAGGCCGGCGCTGTTCAACGCATGGGGCTTCGCGAGCGGGAACCCATGATCTCGGGCATTGCGGTCCAATCCTGAGGCCGCCGGGGGTTGGCCCGATTCGTGCTGCCGTAGACACACGGCCATGATCACGCTGATCAATCCGCCGGGCATCAAAACCTTCTCCGGCCTGCAGATGCACACGCCCAACCCGCCGCTGGGGCTTGCCTACATCGCGGCCGCGATCAAGGACGCGGGCCTGCCCTACCAGGTCATCGACGGCACCGGCCAAGCCCTCGACGTCGTGCGCCCCTATCCCGACCGCGACGACTTCATGATCCAGGGGCTGTCCTTCGACGAGATCACGGCCCGCATCCATCCGGACGCCGAGGTGATCGGCGTCGCCTGCATGTTCTCCACGCTGTGGCCGCTCGTGAACAAGCTGGCCTGGGCGGTGCGGGAGAAGTTCCCCAACGCCTGGATGGTCCTGGGCGGCGAGCACGGCACCGCGGTGCCCGAGAACGTGCTGAAGGTCAGTCCCTTCGACGCGATCGTGCTGGGCGAGGGCGAGGACACGGTGGTCGAGCTGCTGCGCGCGAGGCGCGACGGACGTCCGCTGTCGCAGGTCAGGGGCATCGCGTTCAAGGACGGCGACCGTGTCGTCATGACCGGGCTCTCGGCGCGGAAAAAGGACGTGGACAAGATCGCGCCGCCCGACTGGGACTCGTTCCCCATCGAGGAGTACATCGCGCGACACCAGATCAACGGCGCCAACATGGGGCGGTCCATGCCGCTCCTGGCGACGCGCGGCTGCCCGTTTCAGTGCACCTTCTGCTCCAACCCCGGCATGTGGACCCAGCGCTGGATCCCGCGCGACCCCAAGCTCGTCGCCGACGAGATGGAGCTCTACGCCCGCAAGTACCGGGTGACGAACTTCGACTTCCAGGACCTGACGTCGATCATCAAGCGGCAGTGGATCGTGGACTTCTGCCGGGAGCTGATCGCCCGCGACCTGCACATCACCTGGCAGATGCCGAGCGGCACGCGCGCCGACGTGTTCGACGCCGAGGTCGCCGACCTCCTGTACCGCTCGGGCTGCCGGGCGCTCGCCTTCGCGCCCGAGAGCGGCTCGCCCGAGATCCTCAAGGTCATCAAGAAGCAGGTGGACCTCCCGCGGATGCTCGAGTCCATGCGGATCGCCGTCAAGCGCGGGCTCAAGCTCTCCTGCTTCATCGTCATCGGCTTCCCCGACGACACGCCGGACACGCTCAGGCAGACGACCCGACTCATCCGCAGGATGGCCTGGCTCGGGGTCTACGACGTCGCCGTGTCGAAGTTCGTGCCGTACCCCGGCTCGGAGCTCTTCACGCGGCTCCAGCGCGAGGGCAAGATCGAGCTCGACGACGACTTCTTCGTCTCCCCGATGGACTTCTACACCCAGAAGGCGCCGTCGTACGCCGACGCCATCAGCACGCGGCGCCTCTACTGGACCATGATGTGGATGTTCTGGAACTTCTACCTGCTGTCGTTCCTGTTCCGCCCGCTCCGGGTGATCCGGACGCTCGTCAAGGCTGTCACCACGGGCACCGAGGATACGCGGTACGCGAAGTGGTTCGTGGACCGCTTCTACACCCGCCGCCGCTGGCGCAAGCTGGCGGGAACCGCGCACCGCTAAGCGCCGTGGCCGACCGGGCGCCGTTCTGGTCCGCGCGCCGCGTGATGGTCACCGGCGGCGCGGGATTCTTCGGATCCTTCGTGGTCGACCGCCTGCGGGCCGAGGGCGCCAAGGAGATCTTCGTGCCGCGCAGCCGGGAGTACGACCTGGTGGACGCGGCGGCGGTGCGGCGCGCCTACCGCGACGCGAGCCCGGACATCGTGATCCACCTGGCGGCCGTCGTGGGCGGCATCGGCGCCAACCAGAAGCATCCCGGCGACTTTTTCTACAGGAACCTGATGATGGGCGCCCACATGATGGAGCAGGGGCGGCTCGCGGGCATCGAGAAGCTGGTCGCTATCGGCACCGTCTGCTCCTATCCGAAGTTCACGCCGGTGCCGTTCAAGGAGTCGGACCTCTGGATCGGCTACCCGGAGGAGACCAACGCGCCCTACGGGCTCGCCAAGAAGATGCTGATGGTCCAGTCCGATGCCTACCGCCAGGAGTACGGCTTCAACTCGATCAACCTGCTGCCGGTCAATCTCTACGGGCCGCGCGACAACTTCGACCCCGAGCGCTCGCACGTCATCCCGGCGCTCATGCGCAAGTGCCTCGAGGCCAAGCGCGCCGGAGCGCCGTCGGTTGCGTGCTGGGGCACGGGCCGGCCGACGCGCGAGTTCCTTTACGTCGAGGACGCGGCGGAGGCCGTCGTGCTGGCCGCTGAGCGCTACAACACGAGCGAGCCGGTCAACCTGGGCTCGGGCTCGGAGATCTCCACGCGGGAGCTGGCCGACCTGATCAAGGCGATCACCGGATACGCGGGCGCGCTCGTCTGGGACGCGAGCCGTCCCGACGGCCAGCCGCGGCGGGCGCTGGACACCTCCCGGGCCGCCGCGGCGTTCGGCTTCAAGGCGCGGACGCCCTTCAAGGTCGGCCTCGAGCGCACCGTCGAGTGGTACCTCGGCCAGGGAGGCGGCCGCTCCTAGCGTGACAGCCAGCGACGCGATCCGCTGGGCGCGCCGGGTGCGGAGCGAGCGGCCGCCGGCCGCGATGGACGAGTACCTCGCCGGCTTCGAAGCCTTCTTCAACGACTACGCGGGCCGCGTCGACTACTGGCGTGCCCGCAACTCCGGCTACCACGAGTCCATCGCGTCGCTGGCGCGCTTCCACGTGCCTCGCGGCGCCCGCGTGCTCGAGGTCGGCTGCGGCACGGGAGACCTCCTGGCTTCCCTCGAGCCGTCGGAGGGCGTCGGCATCGACCTCTCCGCCGCCATGGTGGCCCACGCATCGGAGCGCCACCCTCATCTCGAATTCCGCCACGCGGCGTCGGAGCGGCTCGACCTGCCCGGCCGCGAGTTCGACTACATAATCCTGTCTGATCTCGTCGGCTACCTCTTCGACATCCGGGGCGCGCTCGAGCACCTGCGCGCCGTCTCCCACCCCCGGACGCGCATCATCATCAACTGGTACAGCCGTGTCTGGCAGCCGGTGGTGCATCTCCTCGAGGCCCTCCGGCTCAAGTACCCGCTGCCGCTGCTCAACTGGACGACCGTCGGCGACGTCGAGAACCTGCTGCGGCTCGCCGGCTTCGAGACGGTGCGCTCGCGCGGGCACATCCTGCTGCCGCTTCGGCTCGGCCCGATCAGCCGCTGGGCCAACCGCTTCCTCGCGCATCTGCCCATCGTCCGCTGGTTCGTGTGGACCAACTGGGTGGTTGCCAGGCCGATCCCGCGCGCCGCGCCGGAGCCGCCGAGCGTGACGGTCGTCTGCCCGTGCCGCAACGAGAAGGGCAACATCGAGCAGGCCGTGCGCCGGCTCCCGGCCCTCGGCTCCCGCACGGAGCTCATCTTCGTCGAGGGGCACTCGAAGGACGACACGCTCGAGGAGTGCCGGCGGGTGTCGGCGGCCCATCCGGAGCTGGACATCAAGGTCATGGTCCAGAGCGGCAAGGGCAAGGGCGACGCGGTGCGGCTCGGCTTCGCGCACGCGTCGGGCGACATGCTCATCATTCTCGACGCCGACCTCTCGGTCGCCCCGGAGGACCTGCCGCAGTTCTACGAAGCCATGGTGTCGGGGGCGGGGGAGTTCGTGATGGGCTCGCGCCTCGTCTACACCATGGACCCCAAGGCCATGCGCTTCCTGAACCTGCTCGGCAACCGCTTCTTCGGCCTCCTGCTGAGCGCCCTGATCGGCCAGCCCATCAAGGACACGCTCTGCGGTACCAAGGTTATCTGGCGCGAGGACTACGCGCATCTCGCGGCCGGGCGGACCCACTTCGGCGACTTCGACCCGTACGGCGACTTCGACCTGATCTTCGGGGCCGCCAAGCTCAACCTGCGCATCGTGGAGATCCCCGTGCGCTACCGCGAGCGCACGTACGGGGCGCCGAACATCAGCCGCTTCGCCGACGGGTGGCTGCTCCTGCGCATGTCCGCGCTGGCGGCGGGGCGCCTCTTCTTCGTCGCATGAGCGATGTCGCGACTCTGGCGCAGCACCGCGCCGCGTGGCAGGCGCGCCCCGAGCTCCGCTCCGTGTACCGGGAGTGGTTCGACCGGCTGCTGGCGGCGGTGGCCGCCCGCCGCCCGGTGGTCGAGGTCGGCTCCGGTCCCGGCTTCTTCAAGGAGCGCGCGCCATCGCTCGTCGCTACCGACGTCGTCCCGGGGCTCTCCGTCGACGTCCGCTGCGACGCGGACGTCCTGCCCTTCCGCTCGGACAGCGTGGGAGCCATCGTGATGGTGGACACGCTCCATCACCTGCCGCGGCCCCTCGACTTCCTCGCCGAGGCCGCGCGCGTGCTCAAGCCGGGCGGCAGGCTCGCGATGGTCGAGCCGTGGATCACGGCGCCGTCCTGGGTGCTCTACCGGTTCTTCCACCACGAGGAGTGCCGCCTGGGTGTGGACGTGGCCCGTCCATTCGACTCGGACCCCAAGGCAGCCCTCGACGGCAACGCCGCGATCCCGTACCTGCTTCTGGCCAGGCTCCGCGGGGCCGACCTGCCGCTCCACCTCCTGAGAGCGGAGCCTTTCGTCGGCCTGCCCTACCTGGCGACCTTCGGCTTCAAGGTCGGGAGACCGCTGCCGGGCCTCTTCCAGAGCCTGGCGCGCGCGGGGGAGGCGGCGCTTCACCCGCTGGCGCGCTGGGTCGCCACGCGCATCTTCATCATCCTGGAGAAGCCGGTGTAGGCAGGCGACCGGGGGCGCTGTTATCCTGCAAGAGATGAGCGAGCCCCCGTACCGTCTCGAGGACCTGGGTGACCGACGCGTGCTCACCGTTGGCGGGCGGGAGTACTCGACGGCGTACAGCGCGCGAGTCGTCCGGATGCTCGTCGAGCGTAAGGGCCCTGCGCGCGCGCCGCAGTACTTCTCGTTCAAGGAGACGCGGGGCCGGCTTTTCCTCGACCCGCTCTTCGCCTACCTGCGCGGCCGTGGCGCCCGGGATCTCTCCGTTCTCGAGGTCGGCTGTTCCTTCGGCCACATCACTGAGTACCTGGCCGCCCACCCGGACGTGCGGGACATCACGACGTTCGACACGGACCCGGCCTTCGCCGCCATCGTGCGGCTCAAGGTCGAAGAGATGCGTCTCAGTCGCGTGCGGGAGGTGCGCCTCTTGTCCAACGACGAGACGAGAAGGCTGCCGTATCCCGACCGACAGTTCGACGTCGTCCTGGTTCTGGGCGTCGTCGAGCACCTGCCGGTGCGGGGCCGCCGCCAGATCGTGGACGAGTACTACCGCGTGCTCGCTCCCGGCGGGCACATCGCCATCCTCGACACGCCGAACCGCTTCTTCCCGCTCGAGACGCACTCCGTCGGACTGCCGCTGATCCAGTGGCTGCCGGCGCCCCTGGCATTTGCTTACGCGAAGCTCGGGCGGCCGCGGCGGTTTCGCGGCGTCGACTATGCGGAGTTCGTGACCGACGGCACGGGGTGGCGGAACGCCTCGCTCGCCGAATGTCTCCCGTCCTCGGGGCTGGGGGGGCTCGACGACGTGACCGAAGAGGTCGGATACGGTTGGCGGTTTTTTCGCGACACCGCGCGCTCCCGCAGCCGCCGAAGCCTCCTGCCGGCCTTCAGCCTCGTCTGCGCGGGGCTCCGTCGGCTCGGCTTGTCTCCCTCGCTGGCGCTGCCCTACCTCAACCTGGTCTTGCGGAAGCGGGGGGAGCGGTGAAGGCAGGTCCGTGGCGCTTCCTGCTGTACATCGTGCTGCCGCAGCCGGCGAAGATGGCGTTCCTGCCCCGCGACCTCAAGGGCCAGCTCGACCGGATCAACCTCGCGGGCAACGTCGGGATGTACTCGGGCCCCGGCGCTACCGGGTACGAGGCAACCCACAGGTACGCCGAGGCGGAGCACCACGAGTACCCGGCCCAGCAGCTGGTGGAGGATGTCTGGCCGGGCCGCGGTTACGGCCGCGCGCTCGAGCTTGGCGCCGGGAGCGGGTACTTCACGCGCTTGATCGCGCGCCGGGCCGACGCCGTGACGGCCGTCGAGCCGGTGCCCGACATGCAGCGCGTGCTCAGGGAGGGATGCGAGGCGTACGGTATCGGCAATGTCGAGATCCTGGGGGTGTCCGCGGCCGAGCTTCCCGATCGCCTGCCCCCGCATTCGGTGGACTCGGCGCTCGTGATCCAGTCGCTGCACCATATGCACCGGCGGCCCGAGGTGTTCGAAGCGCTGGGGCGAGTGCTGCGCCCGGGCGGCCGGCTCCTCATGGTCGAGCCCCACCACAATCTCCGCCGCATCGCGCGGCTTGCGCGCAAGTGGCTCAGGTACTACCGCGCCCGCGAGTACTGGTCGCGCGAGATCAACTGGGGGACGCACGACTTCGTGACTTGCGGGGAGATCAGGGCCCTGTGCCGACACGGAGGCTTCGAGCGACCCCGCATCACAGGGTACTGGTTTCCCTACACGAGTCGGCTGGTGCCCGATCCCGCGAGGCGGTTTCACCTCGAGTCCCACCTCGGCCGCCTCCCGGGGGTGCGTCATATGGCGGGCGTGCTTGCCATCGAGACCCGCCTCCGCGCCACGGCGGCGCCGTGAAGCCTCCGGCGGTATCGGTGCTGATGGGCGTGTGGAACGGCGCGCCCTGGGTGCGGGCCGCGGTCGAGAGCGTCCTCGGGCAGACCGCGGGCGACCTGGAGCTGATCGTGGTCGACGACGACTCCACGGACGCGACGTCTGAGATCCTCGGCTCCTTCCGCGATCCCAGGCTTTCGGTGGTCCGGCGCGCTCGCGGCGGCCTCACCTCGGCGCTGAACGCCGCGCTCAGGCTTTCGCGGGGGCCACTCCTGGCGCGCCTCGACGCCGACGACGTGGCGCTGCCCGAGCGCCTGGAGCGCCAGCTGGCCTTTCTCTCGGCGCATCCGGATGTCGGGCTGGTCGGCACGGCAGCGCGCGAGGTCGACGCTTCCGGACGCGAAGTCGCGATCGTGCGTCCCCCCGCGGACGATGCGGGGATCCGGCGCGCCCTGATCCGCCGCAATCCGTTCGTCCACTCCTCGGTCGTGATGAGACGGGCCGCGGTGGAGCAGGCGGGCGGGTACGACGAAGCCTTCCCCGTCGCCCAGGACTACGACCTGTGGATGCGGATGAGCAGCGTGACGCGCATGGCGAACCTGCCGGAGCCGCTGGTCCTCCGCCGGCTCCGCCCCGGGCGGATATCCGAGGCGCGCGACACCGAGCGTCTCAGGGCGGAGGCGAGCGTCAGGTGGCGGGCGGTGCGGAGCGGGGCATACCCGCCCTGGTGCGCGCTCTTCGTCCTCCGCCCGTTGCTCGCGCAGGCTGTCCCGCCCGGCGCGCGCCGGGCCCTCCGCCGCCTCGGCGGCCGCTGACCCGACCGCGGGGCGCCGTTTTGCTGGAGGACGCGCTTGGACCCCTGGCGTATAATCAACCTAACTGCGTGAAAGAGTGAATCTTCTCCAGGAGCGTCGTGAATGCGAGTGCTGATCACCGGCATTACTGGTTTCGTCGGGAGTCACATGGCCGAGTATGCCTTGGCCAAGGGCGCCCAGGTCTTCGGCTCGAACCGGTGGCGGAGCAAGACGGAGAACATCGAGCACCTGCGCTCCACGGTCACCTTCATCGAGTCCGACCTCAGGGACGTGTCGTCTGTTCGCTCGCTGCTCGAGATCTCGGTCCCCGACTACGTCGTGCACCTGGCGGCCCAGAGCTTCGTGGGCGTGTCCTGGCACGCGCCGGCGGAGACGCTGACGACCAACATCCTGTCCCAGGTCAACCTGCTGGAGGCCCTCAGAGGCCTCAAGATGTCGCCGCGCCTCCTGGCGGTGGGCTCGAGCGAGGAGTACGGGCTGGTCCTCGAGGACGAGCTGCCGATCAAGGAGACCAATCCGCTCCGGCCGCTGTCGCCCTACGCCGTCAGCAAGGTCACGCAGGACATGATGGCCTACCAGTACTTCAAGAGCTACGGCCTGCCGATCGTCCGCACGCGGGCCTTCAACCACGAGGGACCCCGCCGCGGGGACGTCTTCGTCACGTCGAACTTCGCCCGGCAGGTGGCCGAGATCGAGGCCGGGCTGCGCGAGCCGGTGGTCTATGTCGGCGATCTCACCCCGCGCCGCGACTACTCCGACGTGCGCGATGTCGTGCGCGGGTACTGGCTCCTGCTCGAGCGCGGCGAGCCCGGCGAGGTCTACAACCTCTGCTCGGGGCGGTCGTGGTCCATCCGGCAGGTGCTCGACTTCGTATTGAATCTCTCCACGGTTAAGGGGATCACGGTCAAGACCGACCCGGCGCGGCTGCGTCCCTCCGACGTCATGATTCTCGAGGGGGATCCGACCAAGATGCACAAGGCCACCGGCTGGAAGACGGAGATTCCCTTCGAGCGCACGCTCACGGAGCTCCTGGACTACTGGCGGCAGCGGACCCGCGCGTCCCGCTGAGCGACGCCTCGCGAGCCGGAATGGCCACCGGCCGGACGCCCGGACATCGCCCATCGGGCTCGGGTCCACGAGTCGCGCTGGTCCACGACTGGCTCACCGGCATGCGGGGCGGCGAGCGCTGCCTCGAGGTCTTCTGCGAGCTCTTCCCCGAGGCGGACCTGTTCACGCTCCTTCATGTGCCGGGCTCGGTGTCGCCCGCGATCGAAGGGCGTCGCATCGTGACGTCCTTCATCCAGCGGATGCCGGACGCCCGGCGCCGCTACCGCCACTACCTGCCGCTCTTCCCGGCCGCGATACGCGGGCTGGATCTCAGCGGGCACGATCTGGTGCTCTCCTCGAGCCACGCGGTCGCCAAGGGCGCGCGCGTGCCCCCCGGCGCGCTCCACGTCTGCTACTGCTTCACGCCCATGCGCTACGTCTGGGACTTGTACGACGAGTACTTCGGCTCGCGGTCGGGGCTCGCGACCCGGCTCCTCATGCCGCCGATTGCGGCGGCGCTGCGCCGCTGGGACCGGCGCACGGCGGCGGGGGTGCACCATTTCGTCGCCATCTCGCGCTTCGTGGCCGACCGCATCCGGCGCGCCTACGGCCGCCACGCCGACGTGATCTACCCGCCGGTGGACGTGGCGCGCTTCCGCCTGGACGACTCGCCCGGCGACTTCTATCTCGTGGTTTCCGCGCTGACGCCCTACAAGCGCGTGGATCTCGCGGTCGAGGCCGCCAACCGCCTCGGGCGGCGCCTCGTCGTCGTCGGCACCGGGCCGGAGGAGGCGAGGCTTCGCGCCATGGCGGGCCCCACGGTCGAGTTCCTCGGGTGGCGTGACGACGCCGAGACGGCGGAACTGTACGCGCGCTGTCGCGCGCTGATCTTCCCGACGCTCGAGGACTTCGGCATCACGCCGCTCGAGGCCATGGCCGCGGGGCGTCCGGTGATCGCGCTGGGGCAGGGGGGCGCGCTCGAAACGGTGGTACCGCCGGGCGGCAGCGAGCCCGCGACGGGTCTCTTCTTCGATCGCCAGAGCGCCGAGAGCCTCGCAGACGCCATCCGGCACTTCGAATCCGGATCGGTCCGCTTCGAGCCCAAGGCCCTGCGCCGCCGGGCCGAGGCCTTCGACCGGCCGCTCTTCATGGAGCGGATGGAGAGCTACCTGGCGTCCCGCTGGCAGGAGCACGCGCGGTGCTGAGGGCGTACTCCCGGCTCCTCGAGCAGGTGATGCTCGTGGGCGACCTCCTGCTGGTCGCCGGCTCCTGGCTGCTCGCGTACGTCGCGCGCTTCTACGTCATTGGCCCGCCGTCCCGCCACGGCATCCCGCCGATCGAGCCGTATCTGCTCATGCTCCTGCCCATCCTGGTGGTCTGGGGCATCGCCTTCCGCGCCTTCGACCTCTATCACCCAAGGCGCATCGGCTCGCGCCTCTCGGAGGTGGCCGGGATCGCGAAGGCCTCGACCGTGGGCGCCCTCGTCCTCGTGAGCGTAATGACGTTCTTCTTCCGCGAGTACGACTACTCGCGCGTGGTCATCGTGTACTTCTGGATCTTCTCGATCGCGTCGGTGTCCTTCGCGCGCTACGCCTTCCGCGAGGCCCTGCGCGTCGCCCGCCGGCGGGGGTACAACCTGCGCTTCGCCCTCGTCGTGGGCGGAGGCGAGCTGGCGGCCGGCGTCGTTCGGAGGCTCAGGGCGCGGCCGGACACGGGCATCCAGATCCTCGGCCTGGTGGGAGACGACAAGCGGGCGGCGGCGGGGGTCCAGTCGCTCGGCGGCTTCGCGGACCTTCGCGCGGTGCTCGACGCCCACGAGGTCGACCACGTCATCCTGGCGCTCGCCCACGAGGAGTACGGCCGCTTGGGCGGGCTCCTCGAGGCCATCGGCGACGAGCCGGTGACCATCCACGTGGTACCCGACCTCGGCCGCTTCACGTCGCTCCGCGGCGGCGTCGAGGAATTCGAGGGTCTGCCCTTCGTCCACCTCCGGGAGTCGCCCCTCTACGGCTGGAGCCGGCTCGCGAAACGCGTCTTCGACGTCGCCTTTTCGCTGGCCGTGCTGGCGCTCCTGTCGCCCGTCTTGGTAGCGCTCGCCGCCGCCGTCAAGCTGACGTCGCACGGCCCCGTGCTCTACGGGCAGGAGCGGATGGGGCTCGACGGCCAGCGCTTCCGCATGATGAAGCTCCGCACCATGCGCGTGGACGCCGAGCGCGAGACGGGGCCGGTGTGGGCCGCGGCGGGCGACGACCGGCGCACGCCGATCGGCGCCTTCCTCCGGCGCTTCAGCCTGGACGAGCTGCCGCAGTTCATCAACGTCCTCCGCGGCGAGATGAGCGTCGTCGGGCCGCGGCCCGAGCGGCCGGTGTTCGTGGAGCGATTCAGGCGGACGGTGCCGGGCTACATGCTGCGGCACAAGGTCAAGTCCGGCGTCACCGGCTGGGCGCAGGTCCACGGGCTGCGCGGCAATACCTCGCTCGAGAAGCGTATCGAGTACGACATCGAGTACATCGAGCGCTGGTCGTTCTGGCTCGACCTCAAGATCATCGGCCTGACGCTCGTCCGCGTGCTCTTCGACCGGAACGCCTACTGAGGTGATCGCCCTCCGTCGCGGACTCCTCGCGGCGTTCGTCGTGGGCCTCGGCGTCTCGATCACGCTGGCGGAAGGCGCGCTCATCGGCCTGACGCTCCTGTGGCTCTGGCGCCTCCGCGATCCGCGGGTTCGCCGTGGCCAGCGGTGGCCGCTCTGGCGGCCGGTGCTGGCCTTCACAGGAGCCACCCTCCTCTCAGCCCTCGCCTCAGGCCACGTGGCGGCGAGCCTCGCCGCCTCCAAGACGCTCTTGCTGATGGCCGCCCTCTACGTCACTGCCGACGCCCTCGAGGACGCGGCGGAGGGCGACCGCTTCCTCTCGTGGCTCGCCTTGGCCGCGGCCGGCGCCGCCCTGGCGGGCCTCGTCCAGTTCGGGGCGTGCCCGCCCCAGGAGCCCGCGGCCGGGCTCGCCCGGTGGTTCTTCCACCGCTGCGATCGCGCCCGGGCGTTTTTCAGCATCTACATGACGCTGGCCGGAGTCCTCAACATCGCGCTGCTCGCCACGCTGCCGCGTGTGCTTCCAGGCGGCTTCCGCGCGTGGAGCGCGCCCGTGTGGCTCCTGACCGCGGTCGGTCTCGCCATGACGTACACGCGCGGGGCGTGGATCGGGCTCGGCGCCGGCGCGGCTGCGCTACTACCCATGAGCCGGCGTGGCCGCCTCGCCCTGCTGGCGGGCCTTGTCCTCCTGCCGGTGATCTTCCTCGTCGGGCCGCGCGATCTGAGCCACCGCTTCCGCAGCATGTTCGATCCCGACGAGGCGGGGATCAAGGAGCGCGTCTACATGTGGCGAAGCGGCACGGCCATGTGGCGCGAGCGCCCGCTGCTCGGCTGGGGCCCCGGCGGCGTCAAGCGCGAGTATTCGCGCTACGCCCTTCCGGAGGCCTTCAAGCAGCGCACGGGCCACGTGCACAACACGCCGCTGCAGATCCTGGTCGAGCGCGGGGTGCTGGGGCT
The DNA here is from genome assembly GCA_030647435.1 of Candidatus Rokuibacteriota bacterium. Classification (NCBI taxonomy): domain Bacteria; phylum Candidatus Rokuibacteriota; species Candidatus Rokuibacteriota bacterium. The sequence goes on along the minus strand of JAUSJX010000039.1, from coordinate 15,731 downwards.
CGCGGCGTGGCTCGCGATCTGGATCGCCTTTTACTGGCGTGCCATCGGTTCCTTGCGCATGCTCGATGCGAGCCGCATGCGCGAGAGGGCGCTCGTGGCGGGCAGCGTGGCGGCGGTGACGGGCTTCCTCGTGGCGGGGCTGTCCGAGTACAACTTCGGCGACTCCGAGGTGGTGATGGTCGCCTGGGCCGTCATGGCCCTGCCGTGGGCGGCGGAACGGAGCCTCAGCGCCTCGCGAGGCTCGAACGTAACCACGTAGCGCACGATTCGGGGTCAGGTCTTGCAATCCCACATTGTCCGCCGGACTTCGCTGTGGCGAGCGATCATCTGCCGAGGCCGAATGTTGGATTGCAAGACCTGACCCCGCCTAGTAACTTTGCGATAGCTCCGTGGCCGAGCGGACCTTGACGAAGTACTCCTTGAAGCGGTTGAGGTCGTCGTCGGAGACGAGGTCCGACACCATCACGCACACGAGCCCTGACTGCTTCCAGACGATCATCGTGAAGCCGTCGTCCTTCGTCACGAGCGGGCGCCACTTCGCGATCTGGACCCTGCCGCGCTCCGGGATGGCGACGTTGGGGCCGCGCGCGATGATGTAGCTGACCGAGTGGCCGTCACGGTCCTGGTAGGTCAGGGCGAGAGCGCGGCGCCCCTCGAGGAAGGTCGGCTGGGCGTTGACGAGCTGGAGATCCTGGTCGCCCGTGAAGACCCAGTTGAGCAGCACCCCGCTCTCGTCCATCACGCGGGGCAGGGCGCCCGGCACCGCGTCCGGCCGCGCCTCGCCCCAGAGCACCGCGCGCGCGTGCTCGGTCATGACGGCGCGCGAGAGCAGCTGGAGCGGGTCGCCGCCCGAGCGCGGCAGCGCGGGTGCCAGCCAGAGCAGCATGACCATGGCGGTGGCGAGCGCCGAGAGCGCGGGCGGCAGCCAGAGCGACGGCCGGCGGCGGGCCTCGGGCGGGCTCAGAGTCTCGACAACGGACACGCGCAGGCGCGCGGGCGCCTGGTGCTGTGTCAGGCGCTCGCGCAGGAGTCGCGCGATCTCGTCCGATTCGCCGCCGTGGTCGTCGATGTTGGTCGTCATGTCCTCAGGCCCTGTCCGGCCCGCCGTAGTCCTTGAGAAGCCCCCGCAGCCTGTCCTTGGCCCGGAAGATCCGCGACTTCACCGTGCCGACCGGACAATCCATGATGCGGGCCACCTCCTCGAGCGACAGGCCCTCGACCTCGGCCAGCAGGAGCGGAGTCCGGAACTCTTCCGGCAACAGCGCCAGCGCCCGCTCGAGATCCATGTGGGCGCCCGCGCTCTCGCCGTCCTCGACCGGGGCGTGGTGGAACATCGGAGCCTCGCCGTCCGGCACGCCCGCCTCGCTGATCGCGGGCTCGCGCTCGCGGAGGCGGTAAAAGGTCAAGAAGGTGTTCCTCAGGATTTGAAACATCCAGGCGCGCATGTAGGTTCCCGGCTCGAATCGGTGCGAGAAGCGGAGCGCCCGGGCGTACGTCTCCTGGACCAGGTCCTCGGCTTCCGACCCGTTGCGGGTCAGGTAGACGGCGAGGTTGTAGAGCGCGTCGAGATGCTTGAGCGCCTGCTGCCTGAACTCGTCGTCAGCCACGGCGGGCTCCGGCGGCCGGCTACTCGAACCACCGGGCCGGCAGGTCGGACGGGCGCACCGCGTGCTCGTCCGCCAGGGCCTCGAGCAGCTCGCGGATGGTCTGGTAGAGTACCGGATGCTCGAGCTCGGGCGCGAGGTCGGCGAGGGGCCGCAGAACGAACGCGCGCTCGTGCATCAGGAGATGCGGGATGTGCAGGTGGTCGGGGCCGCTGATCACCTGGTCGTCGTAGAGGAGGATGTCGATGTCGAGCGTGCGCGGCTCGTAGCGCTGGTCCTCGGGCCTGCCGGCGCCGCGCGTGCGGCCCATCACGCGCTCCACGTCCTGGACCTGCTCGAGCAGGGCCGGGGGCTCGAGCGTCGTCTCGATTGAGACGACGCAGTTGAAGAACCAGGACTCTTGGTTCCGCGCGCTCTGCCCCGGCTTGCGCTCCCACGGCTCGGTCCAGTACACGGGCGAGGCGTCGAGGAACCGCACCTCGGGCAGCGTCCGCAGGCGCGCCACGGCTTGGCGCAGCAGGGCGGCGCGATCGCCCAGGTTGGAGCCGACGGAGAGGAACACTTTGGCCATGCCTTGCCCCATGCCGTACCGTTGTCGGCGCTCAGCGCCGGCGCGTGAGCTCCACGCCCGGGATGCCCTGGAGCCCCTCCATGGGAGGCGTCAGCTTCCGCACGCGCACGCGCACCTCGGAGCAGGGGAACTCGCCCAACAGCATGGCCGCGAGCCGCCCGGCCAGCCGCTCGAGGAGATTCACGCGCTCCTTGGTCGACTCTTCCACGATGCGCGCCGCCACGAGCCCGTAGTCCACGGTCGTCCTGAGATCGTCCGAGGCTGCGGCCGGGGCCAAATCGACGTGGAGCTCGGCGTCCACCGAGAACCACGCGCCGACGGTCTGCTGGGCTTTCGTCACGCCGTGGTGGCCGTAGAAGCGCACGTCTTCGAGGAAGACCTTGTCGGCGCTCAGAGCTTGAGCCCCTTGAGCCGGTCCATGGCCTCGGACAGGCGCTTGGCGTCGATCGTCAGCGCGATCCGATAGAACCCTTCGCCGGACGGGCCGAAGCCCACGCCCGGGGTAACCACGCACCCGACCTCGTCGAGGAGACGGGAGGCGAAGGCGCGCGACTCGAGGCCCTTGGGCACGGGTGCCCAGACGAAGAAGGCCGCCTTGGGCACGTCCACCTCCCAGCCGAGCGCCTTGAGCCCCGCGACCACCACGTCGCGACGCTCCTGGTAGATCCGCCGGTACTGCTCTGGAATATCCTGCGGCCCCGTGAGCGCGGCGATGCCGGCTTCCTGCACCGCCTGGAAGACGCCAGAGTCCACGTTGGTCTTGATCTTGCCGAGGCCGCCGAGGTAGCGCGCGTTGCCGACGCAGAAGCCGATGCGCCAGCCGGTCATGGAGTAGGTCTTGGACAGCGAGTGGAATTCGACGCCGACTTCCTTGGCGCCCGGCGTCTCGAGGAAGGAGGGCGGCTTGCAGCCGTCGAAGCGGAGCTCGGTGTACATGGCGTCGTGGCAGACGATGATGCCGTGCCTGCGCGCGAACGCGACCACCTTGGCAAAGAACTCACTGGTCGCCACCGCCGCCGTCGGATTGTTCGGGTAGTTGAGGTACATGAGCTTGGCCCGGCGCGCCACGTCCTCGGGGATGGCGTCGAGGTCGGGCATGAAGCCGTTCTGCCGCCGGAGCGGCATGAAGTGGACTTCGCCGCCCGCGAACCACGTCCCCGCCGCGTAGACCGGGTAGCCGGGGTCCGGCACGAGCACCACGTCGCCCGGGTTGACCCAGGCGAGCGGCATGTGCGCCGTCCCTTCCTTGGAGCCGACCAGCGTCAGCGCCTCGTTCTCAGGGTTGAGCGTCACGCCGAAGCGGCGCTTGTACCAGTCGCAGACGGCCGCGCGGAAGGTCAGCAGCCCTTCGTAGTCGGGGTAGCGGTGGTTCGCGGCGTTGTCGGCCGCGCGCTTGAGCGCCTCGATGATGTGCGGCGGTGTCGGCAGGTCGGGGTCGCCGATGCCCATGTCGATCAGGTCCGCGCCGCGGGCGCGCGCCTCGCGCTTCTTCTTGTCGATCTCAGCGAAGAGATAGGGGGGCAGCTTCCGCAGCCGCTCGGCCATCTCGAAGGTCTTGGGTGTCTCGGTCACTGGGACGATCTCCTAGAGCTTGATCACGGGGTTCTTGAGGCTGCCGATGCCGTCGATGCGCACTTCGACGCGGTCGCCGGGCTCGAGCGGGCCCACGCCGGCGGGCGTCCCGGTGGCGATGACGTCGCCCGGCAGGAGCGTCATGACCGCTGAGACGCGGGCGATGACGTCCTCGACGGGGAAGATGAAGGCCTTGGTGCTGCCGGCCTGGCGTCGCTCGCCGTTGACCCAGGTCTCGACCTCGACGGCGTTGGGGTCGATGTCGGTCGCGATGCATGGCCCGACGGGGCAGAAGCTGTCGAAGGCCTTCGCCCGCGTCGGCTGGCCGTCGCGCAGCTGGAGGTCCCGCGCCGTGACGTCGTTGAGACAGGTGTAGCCGAGCACGTACTCGCGCGCCCGCTCGGCCGGGACGTGGCGGCAGCGCTTGCGGATCACGATGGCGAGCTCGCCCTCGTAGTCCACCCGGCTCGACTGGGACGGGTAAATGATCGGGTCGTCCGGCCCGCAGAGCGCCGACAGCGGCTTGAGGAAGATCACGGGTTCCTCGGGCACCGCCAGGCGCATCTCCTCGGCGTGGTCGCGGTAGTTGAGCCCGACCGCCACGATCTTCGACGGCACCACGGGCGCCAGCAGCACCGCCTGCTTGACCGGGTAGCGCTTCCGCGCTTTCTTGAAGGTGCCGTACGGCGTGCCCGAGTACTCGACGATGTGGGTGCCATCGAGGACACCATAGCGCGTCTTGCCCGCCGCCCTGAACCGGACGATCTTCATGCGAGAGCCTTCCGTCCCCCTCTCCCTATGAGGGAGAGGGTCGGGGTGAGGGTGCTGGGGCGCCCGCACAACGGCCCCTCACCCTGGCCCTCTCCCCAGAGGGGCGAGGGATGTAGTGTGCGGCCTCCGGCCGTCATTTGAGTTGGAGGACGTCCTGCATCGAGTAGAGCCCCGGCTTGGCCTGGGCGATGAACCGCGCCGCCCGGAGCGCGCCGCGGACAAAGGTGTCGCGGCTCTGCGAGCGGTGCGTGAGCTCGAGGCGCTCGCCCAGGCTGCCGAAACTCACCGTGTGCTCGCCGACCACGTCACCCAAGCGGATCGAGTGGATGCCGATCTCCTGCTTCGTGCGCTCGCCGGGCAGGCCGTGGCGGCCGTGCACGCCCACCTTGGTCATGTCTCGGCCGAGGGCCTCGGCCACGATCTCGGCCATGCGGGCGGCCGTGCCGCTGGGAGCATCCTTCTTGAAGCGGTGGTGGACCTCCGTGATCTCGACGTCGTAGTCCTCGCCCAGCAGGCGGGCCATGTCGGCCAGCACGCGGAAGGCGACGTTGACCGCGACGCTCATGTTGGGCGAGAGCATGATGGGAATCTCGCGCGCGAGCCGTTCGATCTCCTCGCGCTGGGCGGCGGCGAAGCCCGTGGTGCCGATGACGGCGCGGCCGCCCTCGCGCGCGGCCATGCGCAGGTGGCCCAGGCTCGCGTCGGGGAGGGAGAACTCGATGAGGATGCGGTCGCGGCCGAGCACGCCCTCGGGATCGGCGGTGATGGGCACGCCGACCTTGCCCACGCCCGCCACCTCGCCGGCGTCCTTGAGGAGCGCCGGGTGGCCGGGCGCCTCGAGGGCGCCCACCAGGCGGAGGTCTTTCTCCTCTTGGACCAGCGCGACGAGACGACAGCCCATCCGGCCGGCGGCGCCGGCGATCACGACATCAGCCATCGCGGGGACTCAGCCCTTGATGAGGCCGTGCTGGACCAGGACGGCCCGGAGCCGCTCCCGGTTGGCCGCGCCCATTGGGCACATGGGCAGTCGGAACTCCGGCTCGAGCATCCCCATCATGCCCATGGCTTCCTTCACGGGGATGGGGTTGGTCTCGATGAACACCGCGCGCGAGAGCGGGAAGAGCTTGAGGTGCAGCTCGCGGGCGAGCTTCCAGTCGCCGGCCAGGGCGGCATGGGTCATCTCCGCGGTCTCTCGCGGCACGATGTTGGCGATGACCGAGATGACGCCGCGGCCGCCGACCGACATGAGCGGCAGCGTGATGTTGTCGTCGCCGGAGAGCACGGTGAAGTCCGGGCCGCAGGCGAGGATGACCTGGGTCATCTGGTCGAGCGAGCCCGAGGCCTCCTTGACGCCGACGATGTTGGGGCAGTCCTTGACCAGGCGCACGAGCGTGTCGGTCTCGACGTTGACCGCGGTGCGCCCGGCGATGTTGTAGACGAGGATCGGGATGTCCACGGCCTCGGCGATGGCGCGGAAATGGCGGTAGAGCCCTTCCTGGGTCGGCCGGTTGTAGTACGGGTTGACCACGAGCGCGCCCGTGGCGCCGGCCTTCTTGGCGTGCGCGGTCAGGTCGATCGCCTCGGTGGTGGCGTTGGAGCCGGTGCCCGCGATGACGTGGAGCCGGCCGCGCGCCGCCTCGATGACGATCTCCACCACGCGCTTGTGCTCGTCGTGGCTGAGCGTCGGCGACTCGCCCGTGGTGCCGCACGGCACGATGCCGTCCGTGCCCTGCGCCACGTGCATCTCGACGAGCTTCCTGAGCGTGGGCTCGTCGACCTTGCCGCCGCGAAACGGCGTGACCAGCGCAACGATCGAACCCTGGAACATGGGGCGCATAGCAAAGCCCTCCGTTGCTCGGTGCATTCGGGAGGAGAAAGTCGTATCACTCTAGCACCTCAGCCCGAAGCACTTCAAGCGCCTGCTTCAATGCGGTACTATGGCCGCTCAGCCGCCCGCGGGTACCTGCCCCGGATCGCGGCCATCCCGCAAGGAGGGATCCGCATGAGCGGCACACGGGCGCCCGGCTGGCCCGAGGGGCTCACCGACAAGATCGCCGCAGAGGTGCGCGAGCGCTTCGGCACGCCCTGCTACGTCTACGACCGGGCCGCGCTCGAGGCGGCGGTCCGCCGGGCGCTGGCGTTCCCCGCGCCCTACGGCTTCACGCTGCGCTACGCGATGAAGGCCAACCCGAGCCACGGCATCCTGGCGCTCTTCCGCGACCTGGGCCTGCACGTGGATGCGTCGAGCGATTTCGAGGTCGAGCGGGCGCTCCGAGCCGGATTCCAGCCGGAGCGCGTCCAGCTGACCTCCCAGATGCCCTCGCGGCGGCTCGCGGAGCACCTGCGCCGCGGGATCCTCTTCAACGCCTGCTCGCTCCACCAGCTGGAGGAGTTCGGGCGCGTCGCGCCGGGCGGGGAGGTGTCCGTCAGGATGAACCCCGGCCTGGGCTCCGGATCCACCAAGCGCACCAACACGGGCGGGCCGGCCTCGAGCTTCGGCATCTGGCACGAGTACCTGGGCGAGGTCAAGGCGCTGGCCGCGCGCTACCGCCTCAGGATCACACGGCTGCACACCCACATCGGCTCGGGGACGGACCCGGAGGTCTGGAAGCGCGCGGCGCGGATGACGCTCGACATTGCGGCACAGCTCGCCGACGTCGGAACCGTCAACTTGGGCGGCGGCTTCAAGGTCGGGCGCATGCCGGAGGAGCCGAGCGTGGACCTGGTCGACGTCGGCGCGCACGTCCGCCTCGAGCTCGAGGGCTTCCGCGAGCGCGACGGGCGGGCTCTGCGCCTCGAGCTCGAGCCCGGCACGCTCCTCGTGGCCAATGCCGGCGCCATCGTCGCCTCGTGCATCGACGTCGTGGACACGGGCGGCGACGGCTACCTTTTCGCGAAGCTCGACGCGGGCATGTCGGAGGTGGCGCGCCCGTCGCTCTACGGCGCGCAGCACCCGATCGACGTCCTGGCGGAAGGGCGGGAGCAGGCGGCGGTGGTATTCGTCGGGCCCTGCTGCGAGTCCGGCGACATTCTCACGCCCGCGCCGAGCGACCCCGAGGCGCTGGCGCCGCGCTGGGTGCCGCGCCCCCGGATCGGCGACCTCGTCATCATCGGCGGCGCCGGCGCGTACTGCGCCGCCATGGCCACCATCAACTATAACTCCTACCCGCAGGCCCCCGAAGTCATGCTCGAGCCCGACGGTTCGCTGCGGCTTCTCCGCCGCCGCCAGGACCCCGACCAAGTCTGGCAGAACGAAGTCTAGAAATCCTCCAACCGAGGAGGGCGTCGAGAAGGGTCCAGATGCGAGGCGGCGCCCGAAGGCCGCGGGCGAGGCGTACTCCTGTACGTTGAGCCCGCAGCCGAGGGCGCCGCAACAGTCTTTGCTAAATGACGCAGATGGGCCCTTATCGGCGGCCGACTAGGGGACGGTGACGGAGACTTCGTTGGAGCGCGCGCTCTCGTTGGCCTGCCGAGCACGGTCGAGCGCGGTGACGGCGAAGCGGTAGGTCCGGCCGGACTGCACGTCGCGATCCGTGTACACCGTTGTGATCCTCTGGGTCGTGGCGATGCGAAGGAATGCGCCGGCACCTTCGGCGCGGTACACCGCGTAGAGCGCCACGTCCTCCTCCGGGCTCGCATTCCACGCGAGCCTCACGCTTCCCGAAGCAGGAATGCCGATCAGCCGCGTGGGCGCCGAGGGCGGCGTCGTGTCCACCGGTGTGGCGGCGACCGCCGTCGAGGCAGCACCCCGCGCCGCGCCCGCCGGATCCACGCGTACGGCCTGGACCGCGTAGCGATAGGCGGTCTCGTTCTCGAGGCCCTTATCCGTGAAGGTGGTGCCCGTGATGGACTCTGGTGTGATGGGCGCGAGGGCGCCGTCGCCCGCCGCACGGAGCACCACGTAGCGAAGCTCGCCCGACGCCGGCATCCCGTCGAGGAAGGAGCCCGGAGCTTCCCACTTCAGCCGGACCTCCTTGTCTCCGGCCTGCGCGTCCAGACCGGGCGGCGACGCCGGCCCCGCGAGGAGGGTCACGACGAGGCGCTCCGACGGCGGGCTCGACCGCCCGGTGCCATCCTCGGCCGTTGTCACGTAGACGTAGCGGCGCCCGTAGCTGAGCCCCGCGGTGTCGGTCACGCTCACCGTCCCGCCCTGGACCTGGACGCCGGCGGGTGGAGTGACGTCAAGGGGGATGCGCGCGATCTCTTCGTAGCCGACCACGCGATCGCCCGAGAGCATGGCCGGCTTGGGCGCCGCGTCCGCGGCCTCTTCGCGCCTGAACAAGCGCACGACGGCCACGTCGCGCAGTCGCGTGCCGTCGGCTCGGACGCGCGGGTTGCTCCAGCTGACCACGATGGCGCGCTCCGCGACAACGGCGTGCATGGCGTCGGGCGGCAGGGGCAGGCGCCGCTCCGGCGCCACGATCGGGCCCTTCTTGCCGCAGCCGACGATGGCAAGGGCCGCGACTACGAGGCCGACGGTCACGACCGCGCGCCGCGACGGGTAGATCACGGCTGGGGACCCTTGGCGATCCGCTTTCGCGCGTGGGCGAGCTCGCGGGCGACGGCCTCGGGCGCCGTGCCACCCGTGACCGCGCGCGCTCTCAACGAGGCCTCGACGGTCAGCGCCGCATGGACGTCCTTGTCGATCAGCGGGGAGAACGACCGGAGCTCCTCGAGCGAGAGCTCGCCGAGCTCCTTGCCCTTGGCGATGCCGTGCCGGACGGTGCGTCCCACGATCTCATGAGCCTCGCGGAACGGCAGGCCCTTGCGCACGAGGTAGTCGGCGAGGTCCGTCGCCGTGGAGTAGAAGGCGCCGGCTGCTTCCCGCATGCGGTCGACCCGGAAGGTCAGGCTTGCGAGCATGGGCGGCAGCACGCGGAGCACCGCCTCGAGCGTGTCCACCGTGTCGAACAAGGGCTCCTTGTCCTCCTGCATGTCGGAGTTGTAGGTCAGCGGCAGCCCTTTCATCGTGGTCAGCACGGCCACAAGATTGCCGTAGAGGCGGCCCGTCTTGCCGCGGATCAGCTCGGCCACGTCCGGGTTCTTCTTCTGCGGCATGATCGACGAGCCCGTCGCGAAGGCGTCCGAGAACTCGACGAAGCCGAACTCGGCGGTGGCCCAGAGCGTCAGGTCGGCCGCGAGCCGCGAGCAGTGCATGCCGAGCACGGCCGCCGCCGCCAGGAACTCGAGGACGTAGTCCCGGTCGGCCACGGCATCCATGCTGTTGGAGCTGGGCGCGGCGAAGCCAAGGTCGCGGGCGAGGGCCGCGCGGTCGATGGCGAAGGCCGCGCCGGCCAGCGCCGCCGAGCCCAGCGGCAGGACGTTGACGCGCCGGCCGCAGTCGGCGAAGCGCTCGCGGTCCCGGTCGAGCATGCAGACGTACGCGAGGAGGTGGTGGGCGAGCAGCACCGGCTGGGCCCGCTGGAGGTGCGTGTAGCCGGGCATGGCGGCCTCGCGGTGCCGCTCGGCCTGGTCGAGGAGCGCCGACTGCGCGGCCGCCAGCGCCGCGTCGAGGCCGCCGAGCACGTCCCGGAGGTAGAGGCGCTCGTCGAGGGCGATCTGGTCGTTGCGCGAGCGCCCCGTGTGAAGCTTCCCGCCCACGGCGCCCGCGATCTCGGTGAGGCGGCGCTCGATATTCATGTGGATGTCTTCGAGCTCCCGGCGGAAGCCGAACCGGCCGCTCTCGAGCTCCGCGCGCACGGCCTCGAGGCCCTTGTCGATGGCCGCGCGCTCCCCGCCGTCGATGAGCCCCGCGCGCTCGAGCGCGCGGGCCCACGCGGCGCTGCCGCGGATGTCGTGGGGCCAGAGCCGCCGGTCGAAGGCAAGGGAAGACGTGAAGGCTTCAGCCTCGGGGTCTGCGCCGGCCTCGAAGCGGCCGCCCCAGGGCTTGCCCGAGCCCGGGGGGCTGCCCGCGTCGGTCACGAAGCGCCGGCCTCGCCGCGCTGGGCCGCCGGGGGCCCGTCGGCGTCGAGCAGCGCGGCGATGTGGCTCATGAGCCGCCGCGTGATTTCCTCGCGATTGGCCTGGTTCGCGCGGCGGCGGCGCGTCTGGTGGAAGTGCAGCGGCTGGCCGAAGCGGACGGCGAGCGGGTGGCTGCGCGGGATGTAGAACCGGCGACCGGCCAGCGCCTCGTAGGTGCCGCTGAGCGCCGCGGGCACGACGGGCACTCCCGAGCGCAGCGCGATCATGGCGACGCCCGGCTGCCCCGATACGAGCCGCCCCTCGCGGCTGAACGGCCCCTCGGGGAAGATCCCGACGACGCCGCCGTCCTCGAGGACGCGGAGGGCGCGCTTGATGGCGCCCGAGTCGGGGCGCTCCAGGTTGATGGGGATAGAGCCCAGCCAGCGATGGAACGGCGGGTGCAGCGGGCTCGCGTGGTAGACGCGCGGCATGACGAGGAAGTTGATGGGCCGCGGCACCGCGACGCCCAGCACGACGGCGTCGAGGTAGTTGTGGTGGTTGGACGCCAGGATGAAAGGGCCCTCGGTGGGCACGTGCTCGAGCCCCGTCACCTCGAGGCCGAACATCGAGCGCAGCATGGGCGCGCAGGCGCCGCGCAGGAACCGGTAGAGCGGAGGGAAGCGCGGCGCGCTCGGACGAGCGGCGGGTAGTCCCGCCGCCCCCGGCAGGATCCCGAGAGTGCTCGACTCGTCGCCCGGCGCCATGGTTTGCCTGTTTATAGCATCGAGACCGTTGACTGACAAGGCGCGGACCCTCGTGCGCGCAGGCCCGGAGGCGTCAGCGCGGCCTCGCGAGGCGATACCGGGCCACCGCATCGTTGTGAGCGGCCAGGCTCTCCGAGAACTGGTGGCGGCGGTCGCCGAGCGCGACGAAGTAGAAGTAGTTGACGCGCGCCGGGTGGGCCGCGGCCTGTATGGCCGGCAGCCCAGGGTTGGCGATCGGGCCTGGGGGAAGCCCGACGCGCCGGTAGGTGTTGAACGGGTGGTCCACCTGCAGATCGGCGCGCGTCAAGGCCTGGCGGCCCTTGCCGACGGCGTACTGCACCGTCGGGTCGGCCTGGAGCGGCATGTCCCGCTTGAGCCGGTTCCAGAACACGGCGGAGATCAGGGGCAGCTCGCTCCGCTCGACGCCCTCGCGCTCGATGATCGAGGCCAGCGTCAGCAGCTGGTGCGCGTTGAGCCCGCGGGCCTCGGCCGCCTTGAGGATGTCCGGCGTGAGATGGGAGCGCATCTTCGCCACCATGCGCGCGAGCATCTCCTCCGGCGGCACGCCCTTGACGAACTGGTAGGAGTCCGGGAAGAGGTAGCCCTCGACGGAGGTGGCCGGGACCTCGAGCGTGCGGAGGAAGAGGGGATCGCGGCCGACGCGGAGCACGTCGTCGGCGCGCGCGAGCCCCTCGGCCTCGACGGCGTGGGCCAGCTCGGCCAGCGTGAAGCCTTCGCGCAGGAGGACCGTGTGCTTGAGGACCTTGCCGCCATCGAGGAGCCCCAGCACGGCGAAGGTGTTGGCCCCCTGGGGTATCTCGTACTCGCCGGCCTTGAGGCTTCTGGCGCTTCCATGCACGAGAGCCAGAAGCGCGAAGCCGAATGGACTCCTGATGACGCCGGCCTCGTCGAGGCGCCGGGCGATGTCGAGCAGGCCCTGGTGCGGCGGGATCTCCACGATGCGAGGGCCCTTGGTCACGCCGTAGGCCGCCGTCGTCATCCACCAGACCTGGAGGCAAGCGAAGACCGCCAGCAGCGCCAGCGCCGCGTAGAGAAACCCGCGCACCGTCCGCCCCGGGCCGGTCGGCGCGTCGGTCGAGGTCTTGAGGACCCGGGGCCGTTCCATCATGATTTTTCCTTATCTTGCCCGGGCTTTCCCGGGCAGTCAAACCTTCAGCCGCGAGGCTTGGTCAAGGCCCGGTTTCTGGTATACTGGGCAACCTCGGGCGAAGCAGCCCGCCAATTCCCCCCAGGAGGAGTCCGATGCCGCAGCTGGTGCTTCCTGTCCGCCACGAGTGGCTCGCCCGCGAGCGTACCCACGGTCAGATCGCCGTCGAGCCCTTCGAGCCGGGCTTCGCCCTCACGGTGGGCAATGCCTACCGTCGCGTGCTCCTGTCTTCGATTCCGGGCGCCGTGCCCACCTGGGCGAAGATCGAGGGCGTGCTCCACGAGTTCTCGCATTTGCAGGGCGTCAACGAAGACACGCTCGACATCATCATGAACCTGCGCAAGCTGGTCTTCGCCGTCAGCGTGAACCGGCCGAAGCTCTTGCGGCTCAAGGTCCAGGGCCCGCGCACGGTCACCGCGCGCGATTTCGAGCCCGACGCCGACGTCGAGATCCTGACCCCCGACATCGTACTGGCCAGCCTCGACAAGGACGGCGCCCTCGAGATGGAGCTGTGCGTGGAGCGCGGCCGCGGCTACCAGGCCGCCGAGCGGCGCGAGCCCGAGGCTCTCCCGATCAACGCGATTCTCATCGACTCGGATTTCTCCCCCGTCAAGCGGGTGAACTTCCATGTCGAGCCGTCGAAGCAGGAGCCGGGGCTCGAGCGTCTGGTGCTCGAGGTCTGGACCAACGGCAGCGTCACCCCCGAGATGGCGGTCGGCGAGGCCGCGCGTATCCTCGAGGACCAGTTCGACCTGCTGACGGACTTCCCGCAGAGCCCGACGCCCGAGACCGAACCCGGCGAGCCGGGGCTCGAGACCGCGCCCCGGGTCGAGCTCAACGAGCACCTCTTCCGCAACGTGGACGAGCTCGAGCTGTCCGTTCGCGCGTCCAACTGCCTCAAGACCGCCAGCATCCGGACTATCGCCGACCTGGTGCAGAAGACCGAGTCGGAGCTGCTCAAGACCAAGAACTTCGGCAAGAAGTCGTTGAACGAGATCAAGACCATCCTGGGAGAGATGGGGCTTTCCCTGGGCATGCGTCTCGATCCTGAGGAGCTGGAGCGGCTGCGCACCCAGTACGAGCGCAGCTTCGAGAGCTAAGCCTCCTCCCGGCAATCCGCGCGTCCCGCCGCGGCCCCCGAGACGTCTGTCGGGGGCCGCGGTGCGTTTAAGCCCTACCGCTCCGGGTCGAGCTCGAAGCGCTCGACCGTGCCCGAGGCCCAGCGGGTGATCCACAGCGTAACGCCGTCGGTCTCGAGGATGACGGCGCCGTCCCTGTCAGTTCGGTAGATGCGCGCTCCGGCCGCCTCGAGCCGGCCCAGCGCCTCGGGCGTCGGATGGCGAAACGGGTTGCGCGCTCCGACGGAGATCACGGCCACGGCCGCCCGCGTGGCGGAGAGAAACTCTTCCGTGGACGAGAACCGGCTGCCGTGGTGGCCGACCTTGAGGGCGAGCGCGCGCACGGGGGCGCGCGAGGCGAGGACGCGCTCCTCGCCGGGGCGGCCGAGGTCGCCCGTCAGGAGCAGCGAGAACCCCCGCCAGTCGAGCCGCAGCACCAGCGACTCCTCGTTCTCTCCCATGGGCGGAGGCTCGTCCAGCGACTGCGTGCCGTCCGGGTTCAGCACGGTGACGACGGCCGAGCCCAACCATAGCCGTTGTCCAGCGACGAGAGTGCGGCGGCAGGCGCCCGAGCGCTCCGCGGCCCGCAGCGTGTCCTCGCTGCCCGGGCCCCACCGCCCGTTCTCCCAGAGCTCCCCCACGCGAAAGCGCGTGAGCACCGCGCGGAGCCCGCCCGAGTGGTCGGGGTCGGAATGGGAGACCGCCACGGCGTCCACGCGGGCCGCGGGGCGGTTCCAGAGGAACGGCGCCAGCACCCGCTCGCCCACGTCGAGGCGCCGGGCTCCGCCGGGGCCGCCGTCCACGAGGAGCCGCGGGCCCTCGGGCAGCTCGACCAGCACCGCGTCGCCCTGGCCCACGTCGAGGAAGGTGACGCGAAGGCGCCCGTCGCCCGGGCGCATCCAGGGCCAGATGGACAGCGCGAGCGCCGCCGCGAGGCAGGCCGCTGCCGCAGCGCGTGCCCACCGCTGCGCGCCGAGGACCGGCACGAGCGCGAGCGCCCCGCACCAGGCGAGGGTCGCCGCCCAGCTGGGCGCCGGCAGGTGGACCATGGCTGCCGGGACGGCGGCCGCGCCCCAGACTGCCGAGCGAAGGGCTAGGAGCACCAGCCACAGCGCCTGGAAGAGCACGTCGGCCGCGACCGTGCTCGCGAGAGCGACCAGGAGCGCCAGCATGCCGAGCGTCGTGCCCGCTGCGGCGAGCGGGACGACGACCAGGTTCGCCACGATGCCGATGAGCGAGAGCTGGTTGAAGTGGGCGAGCATGACGGGCGTCACGGCCGCCTGCGCCCCCACGCTCACCGCCACGGGCGTCGCGAGCCAGCCCGGCCAGCCCCGTCCTTCGAGCCAGCTCCTGATGGCGGGCGTCAGGTAGATGATCCCGGCGGTGGCGGCGAAGGAGAGCTGGAAGCCCGGGTCCCAGAGATCGGCCGGGCGCCAGGCGAGGAGCACCAGGGCGGCCAGCGCCAGCGCGTTCATGAGCTGGGACTCCCGGTCCAGGAGCGTGGCCGCCAGCAGGAGGAGCCCCATGACCGTGGCGCGGAGCACGGAGGCTTGGCCGCCGACGACGAGGGCGAAGCCCACCAGCGCCACGCCCGCCGAGACCGCGGTGGTGCGCCGCGGGACGCCGAGCGCCGCGAGCACGAAGAAGATGGCGGACGCCAGGAGCGCCACGTTGAAGCCCGAGACGGCGAGGATGTGGTAGACGCCGGCGCGGCGGAAAGCCTCGTCGGCCTCGCGGGGGAGCCCCGTCTTCTCACCGAGGATCAGGCCGGCCAACAGCGCGGCGGACGTGTCCGGCAGGTGGGCGCCGATGGTGGCCACGGCCCAGCGCTTGACGCGCACCGGCCAGGGCGGCTCGTCGGGAGTGAGCGGCACGAGGGACTCCGCGCGCCCGGTGCCGACGAGGAGTATGCCTTCCCTCCGCAAAAAGGCGGGGTAGTCGAAGGCGCCGGGGTTCCTGAAGCCGCGCGGGCGGGAGAGCTTGAGATCGACCGCGACTCGCTGGCCTTCGCCTACCGCGGCCGTCTCGCCGTAGAGCGTCACCTGGAGGCGCCCCGACGCCGGCCGGCGGTCGTCACCGTCGAGAAGGCCGTCCACATCGAGGGTGAGCCGTGTCCGGTCCGGCGCCCACCGCACCGGCTCCTCGGCGAGCCGTCCCTCGACGTGGACGACGGGCGCGAGCGCCACGCGGGCGATGTGATCGGCGGGCAGCGGGTTGGTGGCGCCGCGGAGCGCTCCCAGCACGACCGCGAGGGCCAGGAGG